>NZ_FOJQ01000043.1 GCF_900111795.1 Anoxybacillus pushchinoensis
ATGCGACATTTCGTGTTATCCGGTATTAGCACCGATTTCTCGGTGTTATCCCCGTCTACAGGGCAGGTTGCCCACGTGTTACTCACCCGTCCGCCGCTAACGATTCAAAAGCAAGCTTTCGAATCGTCCGCTCGACTTGCATGTATTAGGCACGCCGCCAGCGTTCGTCCTGAGCCAGGATCAAACTCTCCATAGAAAGTTTATCTCTCTAGCTTCATACGCTTTTCGCTTCGTTCAGTTTTCAAGGAACATCAAAGCGGGTGATGGGAATCGAACCCACGACATCAGCTTGGAAGGCTGAGGTTTTACCACTAAACTACACCCGCACGTCGAATTTTATAATAAGCAACAACACTCATCTCGCCCAATCATGCCTCTTCCTCTACTAGCATATTCAAAGATGATGGATGCGTCGAGGCAACTCGTAGTTTACTCGACGAAGCGTCGCTCGTGGCTGAGGTTTTACCACTAAACTACACCCGCATAGTTGATAACGAGATGGTCGGGAAGACAGGATTCGAACCTGCGACCCCATGGTCCCAAACCATGTGCTCTACCAAGCTGAGCTACTTCCCGTCCTCATATCATATAAAAATAAACATGGCGCGCCCGAGAGGATTCGAACCCCTAACCTTCTGATCCGTAGTCAGATGCTCTATCCAATTGAGCTACGGGCGCATTTTTAACGACCTCTCCAATATAACACATTTTATTATTCAAAGTCAATAGTTTTTTTGGATGCGGCCGAGAGGACTTGAACCTCCACGGGGTTGCCCCCACTAGGCCCTCAACCTAGCGCGTCTGCCATTCCGCCACGACCGCATATAACAAAAACCGACCGACTGGTGCGGGTGGAGGGACTTGAACCCCCACGCCAAAGGCGCCAGATCCTAAGTCTGGTGCGTCTGCCAATTCCGCCACACCCGCAAGATGGTGAGCCATGGAGGACTCGAACCTCCGACCCTCTGATTAAAAGTCAGATGCTCTACCTACTGAGCTAATGGCTCATCTCAACAAAGCTAATCCCCAGTATTTTTTGACGTCCCGCTCTCAGTATGACTAATCAAGCAGAAGCTCGAGCGGTACGCTGTCGCCTGCTCAAAGAAGCTAAATCGATCGTGCTCTACCTACTGAGCTAATGGCTCATCATATACATGGCTGGGCTAGCTGGATTCGAACCAGCGCATCACGGAGTCAAAGTCCGTTGCCTTACCGCTTGGCTATAGCCCATTGATATAACTTCATGAAATACTTCTACGAATATGCTTCATGAGTTAACACCGCAGGATAATTTCAAGAATTTCTGTCAGGAAATTCGGGAAATTATCCGACATTGATATAATATTTTCAAAACAATGGCGGTCCCGACGGGGATCGAACCCGCGATCTCCTGCGTGACAGGCAGGCATGTTAACCACTACACCACGGGACCACAAAGAGTGGAGGATGACGGGATCGAACCGCCGACCCCTTGCTTGTAAGGCAAGTGCTCTCCCAGCTGAGCTAATCCTCCGAAATAAAATGGAGTGAACAAAATGAGCACTCCACACGATGACCCGTACGGGATTCGAACCCGTGTTACCGCCGTGAAAGGGCGGTGTCTTAACCACTTGACCAACGGGCCATATTCATCATCTTCCTGGCGGAGAAGGCGGGATTTGAACCCGCGCGCCGTAAAAGAACGACCTAACGGTTTAGCAAACCGTCCCCTTCAGCCACTTGGGTACTTCTCCAATGGCTCCGCAGGTAGGATTCGAACCTACGACCGCTCGGTTAACAGCCGAGTGCTCTACCACTGAGCTACTGCGGAATAACATCTTGTTTAGGACTGTTTACATTATATTTATCATTTTTATATGTGTCAACTATCTTTTTTCGATTTCCCCATCGAACAACGACGGCTTTTATAATTTAGCACATACATATTTAGCTTGTCAACACTCTCTTTTTATTTTTTTTAATTTTCCTCTACAAATTCCACATACGTAACGACTAATGTTCATTGCTTTTCTTCGCACGTACATATATCGACATGATGTACATTCGTAATAATGCTCTTTTTTCTTTTTTGGTAATACAATAGGCTTACAAAATCGCGGAGCTTTTACCTCCTTCAATAATTCCCGAAAATCACGATCACGATGTCGATAGCCTTTTCCTTCAAGGTGTAAATGATAATGACACAATTCGTGTTTAATTATTTGGACAAGTTCTTCTTCTCCGTAGCACTCATAATATTTTCGATTCAACTCAATGTTATGCGTAGAGAGAATATATCGTCCTCCTGTCGTTTTCAAGCGTTCGTTAAACATCGCTCGATGTCGAAATGGCTTATGAAACACTTGTAACGACACGCGCTCAACAAGCGCTTGCAGCTCGCGCTCATCCATTTTTCTTTCCATCCTTTCACCATTGGGCTTTTTCACTCATAGCATATAAGAAAAAATGTGAAGGTGATCATGATGCCAATATGGTTAAAAAATCAAATACGACGTGCATATTATGAGAAAAATCGCGCGCAAATTAAATTGCTGAATCAATGCTGGTTTTTTTATCGGAAAACACACTGCTCATAACAGTGTGTTTTCTGACGTTGGTGGAATCATCGTTAAGGCGATGCGTTCTTTTTGTAAGTCAACAGAGTCAACCCACACTTTTACAATATCCCCTACTGAAACAACATCAAGTGGGTGTTTCACGTATCGCTCGCTTAATTTTGAAATGTGAACAAGTCCATCTTGTTTCACACCAATATCTACAAATACGCCGAAATCAACAACATTTCGTACCGTTCCTTCTAGGTCCATTCCTTTCTGTAAATCTTCGAGCCTTAACACATGTTGCTTTAGTATAGGTTTTGGTAAATCGTCTCGCGGATCGCGCTCCGGTCGTTTTAGAGCATCAATAATATCTTGAAGCGTCAATACACCTATATTGATTTGCTGTGCGATCTGATCTATATTGATCCCCTCAAGTGCAATACGCAATTGCTCACTACCGATCGCCTCCGTCGAGAAACCAAGACGATGCAACAATTGATACACTTCTTCATACCGTTCCGGATGAATCGGAGTGCGGTCTAGAGGTTCATCACCATCTAAAATGCGTAAAAATCCAATACATTGCTCGTACGTCTTCGCCCCTAATCTCGGAATATTTTTCAGTTGCATACGATTTGTAAACTTCCCGTGTTCTTCGCGGTATTTTACGATGTTTTCGGCCACGGTCTTTGTTAAACCAGATACATATTGCAACAATGTCGAAGAAGCAGTGTTGACGTTTACTCCAACTTGGTTCACAACCGTTTCCACAACAAACCGTAACGATTGTTCTAGTTTTTTTTGTGACACATCATGCTGATATTGCCCAACCCCAACCGATTTCGGGTCAATTTTTACTAATTCAGCTAACGGATCTTGCACGCGACGAGCGATGGATACAGCGCTTCTCTCTTCTACTTGCAAATGCGGAAACTCTTGACGCGCCAAATCAGAAGCAGAATATACACTCGCCCCCGCTTCATTTACAATTAAATAAAAGACGTTTCCTTCCCACTCGGCAATGGTGTCAGCGACGAGCTGTTCCGTTTCCCGTGATGCAGTTCCATTTCCAATTGCAATTAACTCGACTCGGTATGTACGAAGAAGCTGCTTTAACTTTTCTTTCGCTTTTTCAACTTCATTTTTTGGTGGATGCGGGTAAATCACGTCAATATGAAGCACTTTTCCCGTTTCATCGACGACGGCCAACTTACATCCTGTACGATACGCTGGATCTATCCCTAAAACAACTTTTCCTTTTAACGGTGGCTGGAGCAATAAGTTGCGTAAGTTTTCAGCGAAAACACGGATCGCTTGCTCTTCCGCACGCTCCGTCAATTCGTTTCGCACTTCCCGTTCAATAGATGGAGCAATGTACCGTTTATATGCGTCCTCAATAGCTTCGGCGACAATGTGAGCAGCAGATGAACGATCGTTTGTTATGATTTGTTTGCGAATGTACGCCATCATTCGTTCCACATCTACGTCAATGGCGATGCGTAAAATCCCTTCTTTTTCACCACGGTTCATCGCTAAAATACGATGAGCAGGTGCTTTGGCGATCGGTTCACGGTGGTCGTAATACATTTCAAATACACGCTTTTCGTCTTTTTCCGTTTCTTTTCCAAAAGAAACAATGGTGCCCGTTTGCCACGTTTGTTGACGAATCCATTGCCGAAGGGCTGCATCATCTGAAACTTTTTCAGCGATAATGTCTTTGGCCCCCTGAATGACCTCATCAATCGTACGTACTTCCTTTTGTTCGTCAATAAATAATTTCGCTCGCTCTGCAATTGACTCATTAGGAAACGTTAATAACCATTCCGCAAACGGCTCTAACCCTTTTTCTTTTGCAATGGTTGCCTTCGTGCGCCGCTTTTGCTTATACGGGCGATATAAATCCTCCACTTCTTGCAATTTTGTTGCGCCTAAAATCGCTTCTTTTAAGTCGTCTGTCAACTTCCCTTGCTCATCAATCAAACGAATGACTTCTTCTTTTCGCTTCGTTAAGTTTTGCAAATAGTCCCATTCGTCTAAAATCGTCCGAATTTGCACTTCATCGAGCGCACCGGTCATTTCTTTCCGATAGCGAGCAATAAAAGGTATCGTATTTCCTTCTTCATGAAGTTGAATAACATGTTGAATATGTACAAGCGGAATGTTTAATTTCGTAGCCAGTTTGTTTAGTAGCTCCAAGAAAAATTCCTCCTCTTAAACAAAAATAGCTACAAAACGTAGCTATTTTTCCATCATATTAAAAATCAATAAGACCGAGACTGATTTGCAACGCTTCATCAACCTTATCCATCATCTCGTCATCTAAATGGGTAATCTTATCTGTCAGACGTTGTTTATCAATCGTTCGAATTTGTTCAAGCAAAATGACAGAGTCCCGCTCAAATCCGTAGCGCTTTGCATCGATTTCGACATGTGTGGGCAGCTTGGCTTTTTGAATTTGCGCAGTAATGGCAGCAACAATGACGGTCGGACTGAAACGGTTCCCGATATCATTTTGAATAACAAGTACAGGGCGCACGCCCCCTTGCTCTGATCCAACTACTGGAGAAAGATCGGCAAAATACACGTCACCACGTTTGACAATCAAAAGATTACCCCCCGCTAACTAAGCGTTCAACGGTGTGGTCAGCTTCATATTCCGCAAGAAACGCCTCCGATGCAAGCGACAAGTTGATTTTCGCCATCTCCATATACCCACGTCTCATCGCTTCCCGAATTTGACGCTTTTTCCGCTCACGGATGTACATTTTCATCGCTTGATAAATGAGTTCATTTCGGCTGCCGTTTTCTTGCTTGACAATTCCATCTAATTCGCTCACTAACGCCTGCGGTAACCGAATAACGATTTCTGTTGTTGCGCTGGATTCAGACACAAACACACACCTCCAACTAAACTACAACCACATAGTTGCTCCCAATCTACATCATACCATTTCATCTTCGCGATGCAAAGTCATTTCCAGCATCATTTGTTCAATTTTTGTAGAAATTTTTCGAAAAATACCGTTCTCCTTGCACCTATCTACTATAATACCGCATTTCTCACTTCAATTATACTCTTGTTTTTTAAAAAAATACGGGGAACACGATAACTAATTGTACAAGGGATTTCGTAATTGATCGTATTCAAATGGGATGCAACATCATCAATCGAAATGCGAGCGCCTTGTTGTTCGCCAATGAGCGTAACCTTTGTGCCAACTGGCAGCTCATAAGGCAAGCGAATCATCATTTGATCCATACAAACCCGACCAACAATTGGGACACGTTTTCCATCCACAAGAACAGAAAAATGCTGCATCCGACGCAACCAACCATCTGCATAGCCGATCGGAACCGTACCAATCCACTCGTCTGTTTCCGCCTCATATGTCGCCCCGTAGCTTATTTTTTCCCCTCGTTTCACTTTTTTAACATGTGTTAAGCGACTATGGAGCGAGAACGCTTCCTTTAGAGGATACGGCAACAACGGTTTCATTTCTTGTGACGGCGACAATCCATACATCGAAATACCTAAACGAACCGCATTAAACACGCGATTCGGATAACGCAATCCGGCCGCGCTATTAGCGCAATGAATGACGGGTGGGGTGACAGGTAACCATTTTAACATGCGCATAAACGCATCATATTGAAACTCAAAATAATCGGTCTTTCGTTCATCCGCCGTTGCAAAATGCGTATACACTCCTTCAAGTACGAAATCCGTTTGTTGCGACATAAGCGCAACGATCCGCTCTATTTCTTCCTTCGTTTTAACACCTAGACGCCCCATCCCTGTATCGCATTTAATATGAATCATAAGCGGCCGCTCATATGCATAAGCTAGTGCTTCCTCAACCCATTGCGATTGATATACGGTTAATGAAATATTTTCCTTTGCGGCAAGCGGAGCGTATTGAGGGTTCGTCGCCCCAAGCACGAGAATGGGGACGTCTAAAGGAATTCCTTTTTTACGCAGTGCCAACGCTTCATCTAAAAAAGCAACTGCTAATCTTGTCGCCCCCGCTTCAAGCGCCGTTTTCGCCACTTGTATATCCCCATGCCCATAAGCGTTCGCCTTCACGACAGCAATGACTTCAACATGAGATCCAACATGCTGTTTCATTGACTGTACGTTATAAAAAATCGCATCTAAATCAATCTCTGCCCATGTATCGCGGTAAAATGCTTTCTCCATCCTTCAAAAGCCCCTTTAAAAATATGTTCACGTTTGATTATTTCTTTTGCCCTTGCATCATGTCAACAAAAAAATAAAGACTCGCCGCGCGAGTCTTACTTCATAACCTTCCCTTGCACCGAACGGGCAATCGCAACCATTTCTTCTTTCGTTAAATCTTGTGAAGCGAGAATAAAATCGACACCTTTATACGTCCACGTCAACGTGCCGTTTGCCATCGCTCCAACAGCAAACCCTAAATCAACAGGCTCACCTTTAACAGTTGTCGATACGTTTGCTGTCGGTACAGCATGCGCTTTTTCTTGTACAAGCGTAAACGACTTTTCCCCAGCAAATGTCATCACTATCCGCTTGCCATTTGCCGTTGTAAATTCTTTTTCTTCAACAAGTTTCACACCATCGAGTTCGTATGTCGGATACATGACCGGCGCTGCTTGTTGGTTTGCTGCTGTCGTCGCTTCTTGTTCATTTTCTAACTTCGCTCTTGTCATATTTTTACTTACATCAAAAGCGTTATCATCAAACGAAGCATCCCATTCAACTTTGGAAAATTCAACCGTTAACATCGGTTGGGAATCAACATCCATGACCGTCACTTTTACCGGTGTTAAATCTTTTTTATTTAACGTAATCTCTTGCTTCGGTAACATTTTTTTGTTTTCATAATTTGTTTTCGTTTGGAACACGTAATGGTTTTTTGTCGCTTTAAAATCCGCTTTCGTATCAGCTAAAATGTCTTTTACGAGCGATTCATACAAATATACTTGACTTGCGTTTTGCGGCCAGTCGCTTTGAAAGCGAAAACTTTTATTTAGTGCAGGCGTTAATACAAATACTCCTTCGTCGTTGCGCAAAATCATTTGATGTTGATCACGCTGGGCGTTTTTCAAGTTCACGCGATAATAATTTGGAGACTTATGCCAAATCTCAATTTCATATACTTGTGGCTCCGTCCCTGTTTGCAGCGTCATTTTTGCTTCGGCTTTGTACCCAGACATCGTTTGTACTTTCTCATCGAGCGCCTTTAATACATCTTGTTGCGACTTTTCTCCGCAAGCGGCCAAACTGCCTAGAATAAAAATAAGCAGGCACCAAAAAAGCCATGTTCGTCTCATGTTTTCAACCCCTTTACCTCATTTGGACTTCCTTCATAAGCCATCATATGAGGTCAAACGGGAGAATATGCAGACTAGCTTGACAAGCGTTCAATGATTACTTGCGCAACTGCATAATGTTCGCTATGTGAAATCGAAACGTGCACACGTTCATTCGGTGACGAAGAAACAATATACGGTTTGCCGTTTTCATCATGTTGAATTTCAATGTCGCGAAAGGAAACGTTAGCACCGATGCCCGTTCCTAACGCTTTTGCATATGCTTCTTTTGCTGCAAATCGTCCAGCCACAAATTCAATTTTCCGTTTTGACGATAGTTGTTGAAAACGAATATATTCATTGTCTGTTAAAATGCGCTCAATCAATTTCGGCTGACGTTCCATTAGCTCTGCAATGCGATGTAATTCGACAATATCAATGCCAATACCAACAATCATCCACATCCCTCCTGTAAAGAAAAAGAAGCTATCTTTTCAGACAGCTTCTATCGTTTTGTACGTGTTTTCGCTCCGCGTCCACGCGTCTCACTACGACGTTGACGCGTTTGGACTTGCCGCTTCTTCTCTTTTTTCATAAGCGGTGGCTCTTCCGTCAACTGTACCGGCGTCATATCCGGCTCTTTCGTTAACATTTTAATACACGCAGCAACGAGCGAAACAGAGTCGTGCTCTTCTAGCAATTCCTCAGCAGCGCGTTTGTAAAATGATAAGTTATTATGTTCAATGGTAGCAAGCAATTTTTCCACAGCTGCCCGCTGTTGACCTTCCAGCGCCTCATCTAACGTCGGTGGCTTCATCCGTTCCATTTTCCGCTTCGTCGTTTTTTCAATATGGTGCAACTGTCCGATTTCACGTGGAGTAACGAACGTAATCGCCATTCCTGTTTTGCCCGCACGTCCTGTTCGACCGATACGGTGAACGTAGCTTTCTGGATCTTGCGGAATATCGAAGTTATAAACATGCGTTACGCCAGAAATATCTAAGCCCCTCGCAGCAACGTCAGTCGCAACTAAAATATCAATTGAACCTTCTTTAAACTTGCGCAAGACAGATAAACGTTTCGCCTGGCTTAAATCACCGTGGATACCTTCTGCTGTATAACCGCGCAAGTTGAGCGCTTCCGCTAGCTCATCGACACGACGCTTCGTTCTTCCGAAAACGATCGCTAACTCCGGAGATTGAATATCTAGTAAACGCGTTAACGTATCAAATTTTTTCTTCTCTTGAATTTCGATATAGTATTGTTGAATGTTCGGAACGGTCATTTCTTTCGCTTTCACACGAACGAGTTCCGGATTATTCATAAATCGTTCAGCAATGCGGCGAATTGGCTCTGGCATTGTCGCTGAAAAAAGAAGCGTCTGTCGTTCAGTTGGCACATGACTTAAAATAGCTTCAATATCTTCAACAAACCCCATGTTCAACATTTCATCCGCTTCATCTAACACGACGGTATGCACGTTCTGTAAACGGAGCGTACGACGTTGAATATGATCAATAATGCGTCCTGGCGTACCGACAATAATATGCGGATGCTTTTTTAACGCTCGAATTTGACGTTCAATATCTTGCCCCCCGTAAATCGGCAACACGCGCACACGCTTCGTTGAACCAATTTTATATAGCTCCTCGGATACTTGAATAGCTAATTCTCGCGTCGGTGCAACAATAATTGCTTGCACAGCATCATGGTTCATGTCAATTTTTTCAACAAGTGGAATGCCGAACGCTGCCGTTTTTCCAGTCCCTGTTTGCGCTTGCCCGATGACATCACGATTTTGTAAACTAAGCGGAATCGTAGCCGCTTGAATTGGCGTCGCCTCTTCAAATCCCATTTTACTAACTGCTTTCATCACTTCTGGACTTAATCCAAATTCTTTAAATGTAGCCAATGTTTTCATACTCCTTCTTCAAATAACTTACGAAAAAAGGCATTCCCGTATAGACGGAAGTGCCTTGTTCAAATTCATTCCGTAAACAGCTCTCGTTCATCATACCATTTTATGCATATGTTTTCAACAAATTGAACAATTCTTTTTACTCATTTAGCAAAGAAATGATTTCCTCTAGTTTCATGCCACGCGATGCTTTCAATAAAATGACATCGCCTGCACTTATCAACGCTTGCACATCTGCTGCTAATTTCCTTTTGTCATCATACGAACGAACACATCCTGCGCGAAACCGTTCGCTCGCTCGCTCAGCGATCGCTTTGGCGCGCGTGCCGTACGTCAACACGTAATGTATGCTTTGCGGATCGATCATCTCACCAATTTGCTCATGAAAAGCGATTTCTTGGTCACCTAGTTCAAGCATATCCCCGACAATCGCTATTTTTTTGCGATATCCTGTCAGCTGGCCGAGCAGCTCAAGGGCAGCACGCATAGATGTTGGGCTTGCGTTATATGCATCATTAATAATTGTTACCCCATCATCTCGCTTGATTACTTCTGTTCGCATTTTTGTTACAGTCAAGCGCGAAAATCCTTCCTTCATATGTGCTACATCGATAGAAGCAAAACGAGCCACAACAATGGCTGCAAGGGCATTCATCACGTGATGACGCCCAAGAAGCGGCATATGGAACATTTCATTCGGCCAACGATTGACTGTAAATGACGTACCATCCGCCTGAACACGAATGTCAAGCGGATAATAATCGTTTGTCTTTGCCATTCCAAACGTTTCGACATGCGAAAGCATACACTGTTGAACACGCGTTTGCAATAGCGGTTCGTCGCCGTGATAAATAAATAACCCCCCACGTTGTAGTCCTTTGACGATTTCAAACTTCGCTGTGGCGATTCCTTCGCGCGAACCGAGCTCTTGCAAATGTGATTCACCAATGTTTGTGATGATAGCAACATCTGGTTCCGCAAGAGTAGAAAGGAGCTCAATTTCTCCAAAACCGCTCATGCCCATCTCGACAACAGCATACTCTGTGTCCTCTTTTAAGCGGAGAAGGGTCAGTGGCACACCGATATGATTGTTTAAATTTCCTTCTGTTTTTTGTACGCGATATACAGTTCCAAGCAGCGATGCAATCATATCTTTCGTCGTCGTTTTCCCGTTGCTTCCTGTCACGCCAATGATACGCGTCCGAAGTTGTTTACGATACGCATGAGCGAGCTGTTGGAGAGCAACGAGCGTATCATCAACAAAAATGAGAGGGACATCTTTCGGTGCATTTGGCTCATGTTTGCTCCATAATGCGGCTGCTGCCCCTTTGTCAAACGCCTCCTTCACAAACTGATGACCATTAAACGTTGCTCCTTTTAACGGAACATATAAATTCCCTCTCTCAATTGTGCGCGTATCTGTTGACACACCATGAATCATAACAGAAGTATATCGCTCATCAATTATACTTCCAGGAATCATCGTTTGAATGTCTGCTAATGAACGTATAATCATATGATCACCTTAAAATACATACGTAATGTTTTGTTTTTCTTCATATCGCTCAATCGCCAGTTGAATGAGGCGTTCAATTAATTCCTCATACGATACACCTGTATGTTTCCATAAGAGCGGGAACATGCTGAATGGCGTAAAGCCTGGCATCGTATTGACTTCGTTAATGTACGCTACCCCATCTGCTGTTAAGAAAAAGTCAGCGCGAACTAAACCGGATAAATCGAGCGTTTGAAAAGCAGTAAGAGCCATTTGTTTAATGGTCTCATATTCTTTGTCCGTAATATTGGCTGGGATGACTAATTGTGTGTTCCCATCGACATATTTCGCTTCGTAATCGTAAAACTCTTTTTTCGGCACAATTTCCCCCACAACCGAACAAATGGGTTCATCGTTGCCGATCACCCCAATCTCCACTTCACGACCGACAATCGCCTCTTCTACAATGACTTTTCGATCGTAACGAAACGCCTCTTGAAATGCGGTTTGTAATTGCTCACGGTTTTTACATTTACTAATTCCCACGCTCGAACCAGCATTGGCTGGCTTAACAAAGCACGGGTAGCCAAGCTCACGTTCTACCGTTTCATATACAGTTTCTTTATGTTTTTCCCATTCTTTTTTTAAGAAAAATACGTAACGCGCTTGTTTCAACCCTGCTTGTGCAAACAATTGCTTCATGACCACTTTATCCATACCGACAGCCGATGCTAACACACCGTTCCCAACGTACGGTACGTTTAATAATTCTAACATTCCTTGCACCGTTCCGTCCTCTCCGTTCGGGCCGTGCAAAAGCGGGAAAATGACATCGATTCGTTCTTCCTTATTTCCTTCGCGGTTAGCAATGGAAGTAAGCGCTGGCAGCCCATTATCGAAAACGAGTTGCTTCACATCTTGCACTTCTCCTTCGATCGCCTTGCCACGCCACCACTGTCCGTCCGTTGTAATATAAATCGGTACAACGGTAAACTTCTCTTTATTGATTGCATTAATCACAGAGCGCGCTGTTTGCAGCGATACTTTATGTTCAGGCGACTTGCCGCCGTATAGTACACCTAACGTGGTCGTCATGTTTCTTCCTCCTCAACTGTTCATGTCACTTCATTTATTGTAGCACAACTACTTTTTTATTTATATGGCGAAACGAGCCTAGATGGTGACAATGCATATTATTTCCCTGTTTGGAAACGATAAAAATACAATTGGAAAAAAGGTGTGTGAATATGAACACAATACAAATGTTATTCGTTTTAATGCTATCCATCGGACTAATGAATCACGTCATTATCATTCCAATCTTACTTGAAGTAGCTGGGCGAGATGCATGGATCTCTGCCGTTCTTGGGTTGATCCTTCTCGTCCTTTTCCTCCCACTTGTTTATTTTCCGATAAAACAATCGCAACAAACGCACATCTTTCAATGGCTAAAAGAAAATATCGGCGCACCAATTGCCTATTTTATCGCTTCCGTCACATGTTTATATTTACTCATCATTAGCATCGTCACATTAAAAGATACAACAACGTTTACAACGACATCATATTTAACAGCAACACCGAACTGGGCAATTATCATCGCACTTTGTATTGTTTGTTTTTATAACGCTTCGATCGGTTTACCATCAATCGCTAAAACGTCGGGTGTTATTTTACCTTTCGTTGTGCTGTTCGGTATATTCGTCGCTTTAGCTACAATCCCACATAAAAACTATGAATTGTTAAAACCGATGCTCGAAGAAGGGTGGGGACCTGTTTGGAAAGGGGTCATGTACGTTGCTGCCGGGTACGGGGAAATTGTTCTTCTCCTGTTTATGCAACAACAAATGAAAACAAATATTTCTTTTATGAAACTCATTTTGTTCGGGCTTGTCGCCGCTAGTTTATCAATTGGGCCAACGATTGGGGCCATTACAGAATTTGGTCCTGCAGCAGCGAGTCATCTCCGTTACCCTGCATTTGAACAATGGCGCATGGTGAACTTAGGAACATATTTAGAGCATTTTGATTTTTTATCTGTTTACCAGTGGCTCGCGGGCGCTTTCATCCGCATTTCGCTCGCAACTGCGCTTATTCCAGAGCTATTTGATATAACGAATAAAGCATCACGACGGTGGATTTTAATATTCGTATACGTCGTCTTGTTCTTCGCTGCTATGACACCAATGAGCGACTATACATTTTTTCATATGTTAAAAAAATGGGTGCTGCCTATTTCGTTTCTATTCATTTGCTTTCTTTCTACCGTCTTGTTCGTCCTAGCGTTGGCGATACGTATAAAAGAAAGGAGAGCGTCCGCATGACCGCTGAAATCATTGTCGATGAACGAACATTAAAAGAACATTTTGCACAATGTAAAGATGTCGTACTTATGCCAGCTACCATCTATTCGGACGAACGAAAACCGCTTTCACTCATTTTCGTCTATTGTGAAGAATTATGTGATACGAAGCTACTTAAAGAATTTATTTTCCCGACCATTACGCGCATGGGACAACAATATCCGCTATATTCCGTTACAGATATTGAAAAATATAAACAAATGCTACTTCATTTAATCGGAAAATCAGTTTCTGCTCAACAGCTTGATTTTATCATTTTTAACGGAGATTTAATCATTTACTTCGTCGAAGCTGGGGTGATGTATTCCATTTCGCTCGCGAATCCACCAAACCGCAACCCCGAAGAGCCAAACACAGAAGTGTCGATTCGCGGACCGAAAGACGGCTTTATTGAAGAAGTAGCTAAAAACGTAGCGCTCGTGCGCAAGCGGCTAAAAACGAGCAGTTTACAAGTCGAACAAGTATTAATCGGCAAACGAAGCCGAACGAAAGTCGATCTTTTATATATAAAAGACATCATAAATCAAGAAACAATTGATGAGCTCAAGCGACGGTTAAGTACCATCAACATCGATGCCTTAACTGGGACGAATCAATTAGAAGAATTGTTAAGCGAAAAATACATCTCTTTATTTCCCGTCTTCGCATACTCTGGTCGTCCTGATTTTGTCGTGAACGCACTATTAAACGGACGGTTTGTTGTTTTTGTTGATGGCTCGCCGACAGCATTGATCGGACCAGCAAATTTAACATTTTTGTTAAATACTTCAGAAGACGATAGTACATCATTTGTGTTTGTGACATTTCAACGCATTATTCGCCTAATCGGTGTAAGCGTCGCTGTCTTTTTACCGGGTCTTTGGGTCGCAATTATAACGTATCATCAAGATCAGTTGCCGTTTACACTATTGGCAACAATCGTCCTCTCACGGCAAGGGGTTCCCCTCCCCGCTCCGTTAGAAGCATTTATTGTGATCAGCTTGTTTGAAATTTTCAAGGAAGCGGGGATGCGGCTGCCGATTGCGATCGGACAAACGTTATCTGTCGTTGGGGGCTTAATTATCGGGCAAGCTGCAATAAACACAGGTTTATCAGGACCAGGTACGCTTGTCGTCATGGCGACATCAGTTATTGCGACGTTTACACTCGTTAATCAATCGCTTGCTGGAACGGTGTCGATTTTACGTTTTATCGTCCTTGCCGCTTCATCGTTGCTCGGACTTTTCGGTTTCATTGCATCGATGTTTTTTATTCTTGTTTATACAGCAAATTTAACTTCGTTTGGCGTCCCGTACTTAGCACCGATTTCCCCAGCGACAGGGGACATATGGAAAGTGGTGATTACTAGTGGATGGAAAAGATTTAAACGCCGTCCAAAAATGTTGAAAACAAGCGACAATACGCCGGGTGATGAATCATGATTCGCGCAATTGTTTGTTGTTTCTTTTGTTTCGTATTAACGGGCTGTTGGGGAATGAAAGATATTGACCATCTCGCTTACATTCATGCAATCGGTATAGATTATGAAGACGATCAAGTGATCGCATACGCTCAGCTCATTAGTTTTTCAGGGCTCGCAAAAGTCGAAGCGGGAGGTGGCCGAGAAAAATCGACCGTTACGATCGGAAAGGCAAAAGGAGAAACGTTTAATGTCGCGACAGATCGGTTGTATCACACCATTCAACAAGGCGTATCGTGGGGACATATTAAAGGGATTGTTTTTACGGAACGGGCGCTCAAAAAAGGACTTGTGCGTGACGTCATTGATGTGCTTGACCGTTACAATGAAATTCGCTATACCATTTGGGCATTTACAACGAAAGAATCGATTGAACAGCTATTTGAAACAACGCCATTTTTAGATTACTCGCCGTATTTTTCGTTACTGGCGAACCCGACGGACATTTATAAACAAAGTTCATTCATTCAACCGAAGCGCATTAATGAGCTGATCGCCGCTTCTAATGAAAAAGCAGTTACGTTTCCGCTCCCTTCCCTTTCTGTCGAGGAGAAAAGCTGGACGGAAAATAAAAAAAAGAAGCCGATGCTAAAAATCGACGGCGTTTGTTTTTTACATCGCTACAATAAACAAGCATGTATCCCACGCCGTCAACTTGATGGTTTACGCTGGGTAACAAAAGGGACGGGGCGGACACCGATTTACATTCAGCCAAACAGCAAAATGATTGGGACGCTCGTTGTGCGCGGACCGAAATCGAGCATATCGTATAAAATAAAAGACGGCCACCCCGTATTCACCGTTGAGGTGCAAGCGACAGGGAGCATCATCGAATTGCGCGAGCGCATGTCAGAAAAGCAAATTGTTGAATACGCATCAAAAACGGTAGAAAAGGAAGTGCAATCGTTGTTCGAACACGGGGTAAAAGAAGGAGTCGATACGCTTCAGTTATCGAACGCCTTGTATCGCCAAAACGTGAATGATTGGCGAAAATACACGACAAACGGAGTAGTCCCCCTTACAAAAAATACGTTACAACGTATCCATGTCAAATTAAGTATTGACACATACGGGAAATCGAAAAAATAAAAGCGATGAGAGCTACTCATCGCTTCTTTACCGCATGTAAACGTGCTTCGATCCACTCGCTCAACGCCTCTTGTGCTGTTTTCTCGCGTTCGAGCCAATATTGTTCGATCCGTTTTCCTAATTGATCCATCTCATCATTATCCGTTAATACGCGCATTAACTGTTGATCGTACGGCTCATTGTCATTGAGAAAATAAATCAGTCCTTTTTTTCTTAAATAATGTAAATTCATTTGTTCTTGCCCTGGTAAATACGAGAGTGTGAAAGCAGGTAACCGTTTTGCAAGCACTTCGCTCATTGTCACACCACCCGGTTTTGTCACAATGGCATCGACTTTATCATATAATTCGTTCATTTTCGCTGGATCGGAAATGTATCGAAACGGCCAAACGCGCGGATCGTCCCAGCTTTTCAGCTCGTTATACAGCGCTTCATTTTTGCCGCATAATACAAAATAAGTGAGCTGAGAATGTTTCGCATTTGTTAAAAACTGTTTCATTTTCCCTAATCCTTGATTGCCACCTGCCACTAAAATACGTTTATTTTCCCGCTGTTTTCTTTTCTTAGAAGGTACAATATGCTCATGAATTGGAATGCCTGTTACAATGACGCGATGACGATCGATGCGAAGCGTTGTACACATAAACCGCTTTGCCTCTTCATGTGGAACAAAATGGTAGTCGATTGCTGTTTTTCCCCAAATACCACTTAAAAAAAAGTCGGTATACACGTTCACAACCGGAATAGTAACAACACCTTTTTGCTTTAAACGATGCAATACGTGTGATGGAAATGAATGGGTACATATAATAAGATCTGGATCTTTCTCTTGAAGAAGACGTTTCATCTTTTTTTCAAAATAAAGTAGCCACGGTTCAAGTGTTGGCTGCTCGAATTTTCTCATCCAACGTCGGTACATCCACTCATACGAATGAGGTAATACCGAAATCCATCGAAGGTAAAAATCGGCTACTCTTTTTTCCATTTGTTCGTTGCAATAACTGAGGAAATCAAGCTTTTCAAAAGACGCCTCTGGAAAGCGACGTTGCAACGAATAGATAAGCGCATCCGCCACTTGATGATGGCCAGTTGACATTTGGAACAAAGGCAGGACAAGAATGTTCATCATAACGAGCTCCCTTTTAGCTTTGCTTTCTTTTTTTCATATACAAAATAATGGAAAATAAAGAAAGAACCTGAATCCGTGACAAAACATCTTTACAATGGATGCAAACCGTTGATACGATAAGGGAAAACGACGTTGACGACTCTTCATCAAGTAGGTGAATGTGATGAAAGATTTCCCGATTCGGTTTGTATTGACAGATGAAGCGATTACTCCAAGTGCTGGGCTTGCTCTCGTGGGCTACTTACTGCACCAAACGAAGCTGGATAAACGAGTAAACGCCCTTCGGCTCCCAACGGTTCGTCGAGATGTGCACATTTCCCATAGCGATGTCATTCGCTCGATGATTGGTTTGCTTGCCACAGGAAAAACGGATTTTGATCATATCGAAGCGTATCGTCAGGACGATATCTTTTCG
>NZ_FOJQ01000049.1 GCF_900111795.1 Anoxybacillus pushchinoensis
TATCTTGCAAGACAAAAATTCTTCTTTGGTTTTCAAACAGGGGACATGGTTAAGGCTGTTGTCCCAAGAGGGAAATATCAAGGCGTTTGGTTTGGCGAAGTCGCATGTAGAAAGACTGGAAGTTTCGATATTAAAGGCAAGGACGGAAAGCGTATCGCACAAGGAATAAATTATAGATATGTCCAAGTCATTCAGCGATTTGACGGATATGCTTATGGAAAGGGGGTGGCGGAACTTGCGTAAGGTGCAATTCCTCCCCGTGCCTAAAGGCAGGGGCTTCCTTGCGTAAGTTTCGTGAGGAATAGCGACATGCGTATTTTAGGGTTAGATGTTGGAACGAAAACGCTCGGCGTTGCCGTAAGCGATGAGTTAGGATGGACAGCCCAAGGCCTCGAGACGATCCGCATTGATGAAGAAAGCGGACAGTATGGTTTTGACCGTTTGCGGCAGCTCATTGAGCAATATGCGGTCGAAGAAATCGTCATCGGTTTTCCGAAAAACATGAACGGTACGATCGGACCGCGTGGTGAGGCGACAAAGCGTTTTGCTGAACAAGTGAAACAGACGTTTTCACTTCCTGTCGTCTTATGGGATGAAAGATTATCCACGATGGCGGCAGAACGAATGTTAATCGCTGCGGACGTTAGTCGAAAAAAACGTAAAAAAGTGATCGACAAAATGGCTGCGGTGATGATTTTACAGTCGTATTTAGACAATAAACAATTGAGGTGAACATGATGGAACACGGTGAAAAACACATTACAGTCGTCGATGAAGACGGCAACGAGCAACTTTGCGAAGTATTATTTACATTTGAATCTGAAGAGTTTGGAAAATCTTACGTGTTGTACTATCCAATTGGTGCAGAAGAAGATGACAACGAAGAAATTGAAATTCACGCATCTTCTTTTATCCCAGGAGAAGATGGGCAGGCAGGAGAACTGCAGCCGATCGAAACAGACGAAGAATGGGATATGATTGAAGAAATGTTAAACACGTTCCTCGGCGAGGAAGAAGACGAAGAAGAGATGGAAGGATAAGGAGCTGACTGCGCGTCAGCTTCTTTTTTTATTTATGTCGTGTCGGTGTTTGTAGTATAATGTGAAAAGTGAGGGGAGGATGACGCATGTTACAAGAACATGAAGCAAAAACGGTGCGAAAAATTGTCTTATATATTATTGCGCCCCTTTTATTCCTTATGATTGTTGCTTGCATTGGCTTGTTTGTATATATTCGTTCCGCATTGCAGCCTGTGGATCCGAATGATCGAACGCCGATTCAAGTAGACATTCCGATCGGCTCATCCATATATACGATTGCCAACATATTAGAAAAAAACGGCATAGTGAAAGATGCAACGATTTTTCGCTACTACGTAAAATTTAAAAACCATACCGATTTTCAAGCTGGCCGTTATACGCTCACAAAAGCGATGACGTTGGGAGAAATTGCTGAACAACTAAAAACCGGAAAAGTTGTTAAAGAAGCGAAGTTGAAAATAACGATTCCAGAAGGAAAGCAGCTGACGCAAATTGCGACGATTATTTCGCAAAAAACAGGCTATTCCTCGCAAGACGTGATGGCGAAATTAACAAATCGTACGTACATTGAAGAATTGATGAAAAAATATCCTACCGTTTTAACGGCTGATATGTTGAACAAAGATATTCGTTATGCGTTGGAAGGATATTTATTTCCCGCAACGTATTCGTTTACAGAAGAAAAGCCAAAGCTTGAAGAAATAATCGAAACGATGATTGCTAAAACGGAAGAAGTGTTAGCGAAATACAGAGAAGATATGGAAGCGCGCGGCATGACTGTTCATCAGCTATTGACGATGGCATCTTTAATTGAAGAAGAGGCGACCGAAAAGGCGGATCGTGAAAAAATCGCCAGCGTCTTTTACAATCGTCTTGAAATAGGAATGCCGCTTCAAACGGACCCGACTGTTTTATATGCGCTCGGACAGCATAAATCGCGTGTATACTATAAAGACTTAGAAGTAAACTCGCCTTACAATACGTATATGCATAAAGGACTTCCGCCAGGACCGATTGCAAACGCAGGCGAAACATCGATTCAAGCGGCTCTTCATCCTGCTGAAACAGACTACTTTTACTTTTTAGCCACGCCGGCAGGGGAGGTTATTTTCACAAAAACGCTTGACGAACATAATCGAGAAAAGGCAAAATATATCGGAAAGCAATAAAACGTTCGCATTTTGTTTTGAATTATGGTAGTATATATAAAGTTATGGATCGTGATGAAACAAGAGTTCAACTCGTTTGAACTCTTGTTTTTACGAGGAGGACGGTTCGTTGGTAAATAAGGAAATTGCTCAATATATTGAATCATTGCTTCCAAAAAAAGATGAAGCGATCGTGGCTATGGAACGATATGCGCGCGACCACGGAGTTCCGATTATGGATGCATTGAGCATCGAAACGATGTTGCACATACTAAAACTTATTCAACCGGCGCGCATATTAGAAATCGGCACAGCTATTGGCTACTCAGCTATTCGGATGGCAAAAGCGCTGCCGAATGCAAACATTGTCACGATCGAGCGAGATGAAGCGCGCTATAATCAAGCGCTTGCCTACACGGAGCGAACAAATACGAAAGGGCAAATTACGTTGTTATTTGGCGATGCGCTCGCTATGAGCGATGAAATGAAAACATATGCCCCGTTTGATGTATTGTTTATTGATGCGGCAAAAGGACAATATCGCCGCTTTTTTGAGTTGTACGAGCCATTTTTAACAGAACGCGGCATCATTATAACGGATAACGTCTTGTTTAAAGGGCTTGTCGCTTTAGACGAACGAGTGGAACAAAAACGTATTCGCCAACTCATTAAAAAAATTCAAGCATATAACGAATGGCTTATGGCGCATCCGCGTTATGAGACGGTCATCATTCCGATCGGTGACGGAATGGCGATATCAAGAAAACGAGGTGAATGAAATGAAAAAACCAGAATTGCTTGTCACACCAACGAGTGTCGCTCATATGGAACAGCTCGCTCAAGCGGGAGCAAACGCTGTCGTTATTGGTGAACAACGGTACGGCTTGCGTTTAGCAGGGGAGTTTTCCCGACAACATATCGTCGATGCGATGCACGTGGCACGAAAGCACGGTGTACGCGTATATGTCGCGATGAACGCCTTGTTTCATAACGATAAAGTGGACGAATTAAGCGACTATGTCCGCTTTTTAGCGGAACAACAAGTCGATGCGATCATATTTGGCGATCCAGCCGTGCTAATGACAGTACGTGAAGTCGCACCGCATATGAAGCTTCATTGGAATACAGAAACGACAGCGACAAACTGGTATGCGTGCAACTATTGGGGACGAAAAGGGGCAAAACGCGCCGTTCTTGCGCGCGAGTTAAATATGGAAGAAATCATTGAAATTAAAAAGCATGCCGAAGTGGAAATTGAAGTGCAAGTGCACGGCATGACGTGCATGTTCCAATCGAAACGTTCTCTCATCGGCAACTATTTCGAATATCAAGGAAAGTTTATGGAAGTACAACAAATGAAATATACGAAAGGGCTCTTTTTATATGATAAAGAGCGCGATAATCGCTATCCGATTTTTGAAGATGAAAACGGCACGCATATTATGAGTCCGAACGATATTTGTATTATTGATGAATTAGAAGAGATGATTGATGCGGGTATCGATAGTTTTAAAATTGACGGCGTTCTTCATGAGCCAGAGTATATTACCGAAGTAACGAAACGATATCGCCGTGCCATTGATTTATGCGTAGAACATCGCGAACAATACGAAGAAGAAAAAGCAAAGTTATTTGCAGAAATTGAAGCGATTCAACCACAACACCGCCCGTTAGACACCGGCTTTTTCTTCAAAGAAACGGTATATTAAACGAAAAGGAGGGAGACGTGTGAGCATCTCACAAATCATTGATGGAAAGCGCGTCATTGTGAAAAAGCCAGAGCTGCTCGCCCCAGCCGGCAACTTAGAAAAGCTAAAAGTGGCCGTTCATTACGGAGCGGACGCTGTTTTTATCGGTGGACAAGAATACGGTCTTCGTTCAAATGCCGACAACTTTACGCTTGAAGAAATGGCGGAAGGTGTGCAATTTGCAAGCAAATACGGCGCGAAAATTTATGTGACGACAAACATTTACGCACATAACGAAAACATTCCAGGGCTAGAAGAGTACTTGCGTGGGTTAGAGCGCGTCGGCGTGCACGGTATTATTGTCGCTGATCCGCTCATTATTGAAACTGCGCGCCGCGTTGCACCAAAGTTAGAGGTGCATTTAAGTACGCAACAGTCGCTCACGAACTGGAAAGCGGTGCAATTTTGGAAAGAAGAAGGGCTTGAACGGGTCGTTTTAGCTCGTGAAACAAGCGCGGAAGAAATTCGTCAAATAAAAGAAAAAGTCGACATTGAAATCGAAACGTTTATTCACGGCGCGATGTGTATTGCGTATTCCGGACGTTGCGTACTAAGCAACCATATGACTGCGCGCGATTCGAACCGCGGCGGCTGTTGTCAATCGTGCCGCTGGGATTACGATTTGTACAAGCTCGAAGGAGACCGTGCCATCGCATTATTTGATGAAAACGACGATCCGTTTGCAATGAGCCCGAAAGACTTAAACTTAATTCAATCCATTCCGAAAATGATTGAGCTTGGCATTGATAGTTTAAAAATCGAAGGGCGGATGAAGTCGATTCATTACGTCGCAACGGTTGTAAGCGTGTATCGTAAAGTGATTGATGCATATTGTGCTGATCCTGATAATTTCGTCATTCGTAAAGAGTGGTTAGATGAGCTCGATAAATGCGCGAACCGTGACACAGCGCCAGCCTTTTTTGAAGGTGTTCCTGGTTACAAAGAGCAAATGTTTGGCGTTCATAGTAAAAAGACGACGTACGATTTCGTCGGACTCGTGCTTGACTATGATAAAGAAACACGTATTGTCACATTGCAACAACGCAACTTCTTTAAACCGGGCGATGAAGTCGAGTTTTTCGGGCCTGAGATTGAGAACTTTACACAAGTTATTGAAACGATTTGGGATGAGGAAGGAAATGAGCTTGATGCTGCTCGCCACCCGCTCCAAATTGTTCGCTTTAAAGTCGATCGCGAAGTTTTCCCATACAACATGATGAGAAAGGGGCACTAACATGAGGAAGAAACCGGTTGTCATCGGGGTCGCTGGAGGCTCCGGTTCGGGGAAAACGACCGTTACGAAAGCCATTTACGAACATTTTCAAGGACATTCCATTTTAATGCTCGAACAAGACTATTATTATAAAGATCAAAGCCACTTGCCGTTTGAAGAGCGCTTAAAAACGAATTACGACCATCCGCTCGCTTTTGATAACGATTTACTCATCGAGCATATTAACAAGCTTTTAAATTACGAGCCGGTTGATAAGCCTGTATACGACTATACGCTTCATACGCGTTCAAACGACGTTATTCGCGTCGAACCGAAAGATGTCATCATTTTAGAAGGTATTCTTGTATTAGAAGACGAACGATTACGCAACTTAATGGATATTAAAGTGTACGTCGATACCGATGCTGACATTCGTATCATTCGCCGCTTATTGCGCGACATTAAAGAACGCGGTCGTACGCTTGAGTCGGTCATTGAACAATATGTAAACGTCGTGCGCCCGATGCACAATCAATTTATTGAACCGACGAAACGATATGCTGATATTATTATTCCAGAAGGTGGACATAACCATGTCGCTATCGATTTAATGGTTACAAAAATTCAAACGATTCTTGAACAAAAGTCTATTTTGTAATACCATAGCATAGATAATATGTAAACTTTTTGTCTTTTGTACGAACAGGTCGTTCGTACATTTTCCATACATAAATAAAAAGGAGTGGTTTACATGTCAATGGAAAAAGAATACCCGATGACGAAAGCGGGGAAGGAGAAGCTCGAACAAGAACTTGAATATTTAAAAACGGTAAAGCGTAAAGAAGTGGTTGAACGCATTCAAATTGCGCGCAGCTTTGGCGATTTATCGGAAAACTCGGAGTACGATGCGGCAAAAGATGAACAAGCATTCGTGGAATCCCGCATTCAAATGCTTGAAAATATGATTCGCAATGCGAAAATTATTGAAGAAGATTTAGAAACGACAGATACCGTATCGCTTGGAAGAACGGTAACGTTTATTGAGCTTCCAGATGGGGAAGAAGAATCGTATACGATCGTCGGTAGCGCGGAAGCTGATCCATTTGAAGGAAAAATTTCGAACGACTCTCCGATCGCCAAATCATTGATCGGTCGCCGCGTCGGTGAAGAAGTGACCGTTCATACACCGGGTGGCGATATGGTTGTGAAAATCATTGCTGTAAAATAGGTTTTAAAAGACAACACCTCGTCGACAATGAAGACGAGGTGTTTTTTATGGTAAAAAAACGAATGATCATCATATTAACGATCGTTGAGCTATGTATATTCGCATTCATAGGACGGCTCGTTCAACTACAACTCATTAGTACCGAATCATTTCAAGGTGTAAATTTAATTGAAGCGAGCGTCACCCAACGTACGCAACAACTTGTCATTGACGATGGACGAGGATTATTTGTCGATCGTCACGGAGAGCCGCTGACGTATGCATACGTGCCAACGCTCGTTTTATTTCCTTTTTTAAAAAAAATCGATTGGCCAATCGATGACATCGCAACGATCATTTCGTTGCCGAAAGAAGCGATCAAGCGACAGCTAGAGGAAGCGAAAGGCCCAATCATTTTACATGACGGTCAACAACCTGTTCAACTTCAGCCATGGCAAATGGAACGGATAAATGAGATGCGCATTCCGGGCGTTATCGCTGTGCATAAGCAAATTGAACTGAAAGAAAAATATGCTCAACATTTGATCGGGCTGCTCGGTCAAAACGAACGGTTGCTAAAAAAACGATACGGAGAGCGAAAGTTATCGCCAAATACGAAAATTGGCGTATCTGGCTTGCAAAGCTCATTTGATGAATTTTTAATTCCAGACGGAGAAACAAAGCTATTGTATCATGTCGATGCGCGTGGTGAACCGCTTTTTGGTATGGATGTGAAATATACAGAACAAGCGAACCTGTTTTATCCGCTTACGGTGCAGACGACAATCGACCGTTCTTTTCAGCAGCGCGTCGAACAAATCGTTTCGCAATATCAGATGGAAAAAGGTGCTGTCGTCTTGCTTGATATTGAAACGAATGATCTTGTCGCGCTCGTTAGCGCCCCGGCGATTGACGAGCGAGATCCGTATGCAAACGACGCCGCTCAAAATCAAGCGTTGCTTCCTCACGTGCCAGGCTCTGTTTTTAAAGTTGTCGTTGCCGCTGCGGCGCTTGAACATGGGCTTGTCCAAGGACAGCAGTTTAACTGCAATCGAAAAATTAACGGCGAACCGGAAGAAAAAAAGAGAGGAATGCGCACGTTTGAAGATAGTTTTGCAATTAGCTGTAACAACACGTTTGCCGAGTTAGGAAAGCAGCTAATCGCCATAGATGGAAAGATGTTTGATGTATATGCACAAAAACTCGGTTTGCTTCCGCGCGTCGGCTGGGAAGGGGATGTGTATCATTTTTCATCATTTCGCCCGCTTCGTGAAGAGAAACAAGGAAAGATTTGGACAGATGAACGGGATAAAAAAATTCCTCTTGCCGTTGCCCAAACGTCCATTGGGCAAAAAGATGTGCGCCTCTCACCGCTTGCGGTGGCGAATATGATGGCGACGATTGCGCGCGGTGGCGAGGCGAAACAAGTGCGTGCGGTTGAAAAAATGATGTATAAAAATGGAACAACGTTTTTTACATTTGCTGAGCAGCGACTGACAACGGATTCGTTACGGAAAGAGACGGTTGAACAATTACAACAACTTTTGCGACTTGTCGTCACGCACCGAGAAGGCACCGGGCGTTCGTTTCAATCATTGCCTTACGAAGTAGCTGGAAAGTCGGGAACGGCACAAACGGGGAAAGAAGGGATCGTGAATAGATGGTTTGCAGGTTATTTTCCGGCTGATCGTCCAAAATACGCGCTCGTTGTGGTACAATTAGAAACAACGTCATCTGCCTCAGCCACAAACGCTATTTTTGCCGATATCGTTCGGGCAACATACGAGTTAGAACAGAAAGGAAGGAAAGAAGAGTGAGCAGTCGTTTTGCGAAACGTTCAAAGCAAAGAAAAGTGAACCGCATCTTAAATACGTTCATTACGATTGTGTTTGCGCTCATTTTATTTTTCGGCTGGAAATGGCTGTTTGCCAACGACCGTTCAGTAAAGGAAACGAACGCCTCTCCGCAACCGGTTGAAGTCGAAACGAGCGAACAAGAAACGAACGAACAGCAACAACCATCTGAACAACAAACAGAACAAGAAGAAAATAAGGAACAAGTCGAAGAAACGGTTGTTGATGATCCAAACTCAAACGTGATTCGTGAGATCGTCAATCCGACATGGCAGCCGATCGGCACGACCCAATCCGAGCCACATGTGACACAATACGATAAAAACTCGGTCGATTGGAAAGAGATGCTCGATGCTATTAGTTATGCGACAGGCATTTCTTCGTCCGATCTTATCGTCTGGTTTATCGGAAATGGGGGAAGCCCGAATCATGCGGTTGCCACCGTCTCGAAAAAAGATAAAACGGAACATTATAAAGTATTTATCGAATGGGTAACGAATGAAGGCTGGAAGCCGACGAAAGTGCAACAACTAAAAGAAATAGAGCGTCGTCCGTAACGCTCTATTTTTTTGCTTTAAAATGCACCATCGCACTATAAAGACGTTGCCCGTTTTCGAGCAGTTGCATTTGATAGGAAACATGATGTACTTCAAGCATAATCGCTTTGTTATGTTCAATTTGGTCGTTAATTTTTTTCTCTAACGTCGCTAAGTCTGTCGCTTCGAAAAATTCTACTTTATCTTGAATGAGATCAAACGTAATCATCGTTCTCCTCCTCTCTACACGTAGTTTAACACATTTCCATTGAACATCTAAAAAAAATGTGATAGATTGAGAACAGCAGTACATTTAATTCATACTATACTTATAGGAATTATAGATTTTAAATGGAGTGTGACATCATGGGACGTGAGTTTTTAGACATCTTTGAAACGTGGGCACAGTCGTACGATTCGTCAGTATACGGGCACGATGAGCAATATCGTGACGTATTTGACGGATATGAGACGATTTTAAATACAGTCGTTGAAAAAAGCGGCAACGTCGTGTTAGAGTTCGGCGTTGGCACAGGAAATTTAACGAAAAAATTGATTGAAGCGAACAAGACGGTATATGGCATTGAGCCGTCTGCACCGATGCGTGAGCTCGCCAAAGAAAAACTCGGTCATGTGTCAATTGAAGACGGAGACTTTTTACAGTTTCCTTTGCCAAATGAACCGATCGATACGATTGTAAGCACATATGCATTTCACCATTTAACAGATCAAGAAAAAGAAGAAGCGATCGGCAAATATAGCGCACTTCTTCGTAAAGGTGGTAAAATAGTGTTTGCTGATACAGCGTTTATTGACCATGAGGCGTATGAGGCGATGATTGCAGAAGCGAAACAAAAAGGATTCGTCGCTTTAGCGGAAGACTTACAGCGCGAATATTATACGACGATTCCAGCCCTTGACCGCATGTTTACTACACACGGTTTTACGGTCACATTTACGCCGATGAATCGCTTCGTTTGGTTGATGGAGGCTGTCAAACAATAAGTGAAAGAGGTTGAAACGATGAACATAGCGATCATTGGAGCGATGGAAGAAGAAGTAGCCATTTTACGAGAAAAAATAGCGAACCGAACAGAAACAACGGTAGCAAATTGCTCATTTTATAGCGGTACATTAGACGGAGCGAACGTCGTTTTATTAAAATCAGGTATCGGTAAAGTGAATGCAGCGATGTCAACAACGATTTTGTTAGAGCGGTTTGCGCCAGATGTTGTCATTAACACAGGTTCAGCTGGCGGTTTTGCGCCGTCGCTAAACGTTGGCGATATCGTCATTTCAACCGAAGTTGTTCATCATGATGTAGATGTGACGGCATTCGGCTATGCGTACGGACAAGTGCCGGGCATGCCGGCGCGCTATGCGGCAGATGAGCGGTTAGTGCAAGCAGCTGAAACGAGCGCTGCGCATATTCGCGACATTCAAGTAGCGAAAGGGCTCATTGCAACAGGCGATTCCTTTATGCACGATCCAGCGCGCGTTGACTTTGTACGCACGCAGTTTCCTGATTTATATGCTGTGGAAATGGAAGCGGCTGCGATTGCGCAAGTATGTTATCAGTTTGGTGTACCGTTCGTCGTCATTCGCGCTTTATCGGACATCGCTGGCAAACAGTCGAACGTGTCGTTTGAGCAATTTTTACAAAAAGCAGCCCTTCATTCCTCTGAGCTTGTTCAATTAATGGTGAACGAGTTAAACAAATAGGAGAGTTTTCCTCTCCTTCTTTTTATCTTTCGGGAGGTTACATCATGAAAGTAGCGAAAAACGTGCATGAATTAATCGGGCATACGCCGGTCGTTGAAATTACGCAATTTCCGCTGCCAAAAGGGGTACGCATATTTGCGAAATTGGAATATTTTAACCCGGGCGGAAGCGTCAAAGATCGTCTCGGCCAAGAATTGTTAAACGATGCGCTAGCGACAGGCAAGTTAAAAGAAGGCGGAACGATTATTGAACCGACAGCAGGAAATACAGGCATTGGACTGGCGCTTGCGGCGATCGGAAAAAACATTCGCGTCATTTTTTGCGTCCCCGAAAAGTTCAGCATCGAAAAACAACAACTGATGCGCGCGCTTGGCGCAACAGTAATCAACACCCCAACGAGTGAAGGGATGGAAGGAGCGATCCGAAAAGCGAAAGAGTTGGCGGCTGAAATTCCAAACTCCTACTGCCCACAGCAGTTCGCTAATCCAGCGAACCCGCGCACGTATTATAAAACGCTCGGTCCAGAAATTTGGGAGCAACTGGACGGACATATTGACGTATTTGTCGCCGGTGCAGGAACAGGCGGTACATTTATGGGAACGGCGCAATTTTTAAAAGAAAAAAATGCGCAAATTAAAACGGTCATCGTTGAACCAGAAGGATCCATTTTAAACGGCGGAAAACCAGGCCCGCATCGCACCGAAGGGATCGGCATGGAATTTTTACCGTCATATATGGATACAAGCTACTTTGATGCGATTCATACGATTTTAGATGATGATGCGTTTCGTCGTGTTAAAGAGCTTGCGCAAAAAGAAGGATTGCTTGTCGGTAGCTCGTCTGGTGCGGCGTTTCATGCGGCTTTACTCGAAGCAGAACAGGCGAAAGAAGGAACGAACATTGTCGTTGTTTTTCCAGATAGTAGCGAACGGTATTTAAGTAAAAACATTTACGAAGGCGGGATGTAACGTGAGAAGAAAAACGAAATTGATTCATGGTGGCATTGCTGGAGATGTGCATACAGGGGCTGTTTCTGTTCCAATTTATCAAGTGAGCACGTATAAACAGGAAGCGGTCGGTGTGCATAAAGGATACGAATATTCACGTACCGGCAATCCAACACGGCATGCACTAGAGGAGCTTATTAAAGATGTGGAAGAAGGATATGCTGGCTTTGCGTTTAGTTCTGGGATGGCAGCTATTACAGCGGTTATGATGTTGTTCAACAGCGGCGATCACGTCATTTTAACTGACGATGTATACGGTGGCACATACCGCGTCATGACGAAAGTGTTGAACCGTCTTGGCATTGAATCGACATTTGTCGATACGAGCGATTTAGCGAATATTGAAGCGCATATTCAACCAAATACGAAAGCGATTTATATTGAAACGCCAACGAATCCGCTATTGAAAATTACCGATATACAAGGGGCATCCGCACTTGCCAAACGTCACGGTTTACTAATGATCGTTGATAATACGTTTAGCACGCCGTATTGGCAAACGCCAATAGCTCTCGGCGCTGACATCGTTATTCATAGCGCAACAAAATATTTAGGCGGCCATAGCGACGTCGTTGCTGGACTTGTCGTCGTCAACTCCGAACAGCTAGCGACCGATCTACACTTCATCCAAAACTCGACAGGTGGCATTCTCGGTCCGCAAGATTCATGGTTATTAATGCGTGGCATCAAGACGCTTGGCATTCGCATGGAAGAACATGAGGAAAATACACGCAAAATTGTTGAATTTTTAACGAATCATCCAGCTGTTACACGCGTGTATTATCCTGGGCTTCCGTCACACCCAAATCATGACGTAGCGAAAAAACAAATGCGCGGCTTTGGCGGCATGGTGTCATTTGACGTTGGCAGCGCCGAAAAAGTGGAACAAGTGTTGACGCGCGTCCGCTACTTTACGCTAGCGGAAAGTTTAGGAGCGGTCGAAAGTTTAATTTCCCTCCCTGCAAAAATGACGCACGCCTCTATCCCGAAAGAGCGTCGTGCTGAACTCGGCATTACGGACGGACTTATTCGCATTTCTGTTGGCTTAGAAGATGCGGATGATTTAATTGAAGATTTAGCACAAGCTTTGGCATAAATTACATCGCCCCCTTTCTCCGCTCCTATGATACATTGAAAAGAGGAAAGGGGGCGATCGGTTTGGACGAACAAAAGCAACATTGGTTAGGAAAAGCACGCGACTATAAAGCATATAGTCTCGTTTTATTTGCGCTTAGTGCGTTTTTATATATCGGAACATTGATTCCAAGCGCCATCGACGAAGCAAAACGACCGCTTGTGCTTGGAGCGGTGTTTATTCTCATGCTTGCCTCTATTTTTTTCTCCCACCGCTCAAATGTATACGTAAGAAAAATAGAAGAAGAAGCGTAAACCCCATTTTCGAACGAACTAAAAACGTGTAAAATAAAAGAAAATGGGCAAAGGGGGAATGCATGATGATGTGGATGATTACAGGCTTAGTCATTACAGCTGTCATCGGTTTTGTTATTATCGCGGAAGTGAACGCCGAAGCATAAAACAGTCTCTAAACAGGAGACTGTTTTTAATAAAATTTATTTGTGATAAACTTCACAACCTTCGTCGACCTCCAATCTTGCAAAAACCCCGGGGGATCGACGACAGTTTATTTTTTGAGAATTTTTTAGATGTATCAACGCATATAGCGATTGACTGAATTTTCGGATGGATATATAATAGAGTTGTATAGCTTTTCCATATGTTGATTTATCAACACTTTTTCGGGGTTTGTATCGTACCTATGAGGAATTGAAACATTATTAACAATGATATTATTACGCCACATTTTTTAAAAGTTTGTATCGTACCTATGAGGAATTGAAATATCAATAAAAAAATGTTAGCCAAAAAACATTTTGATGTTTTTATCGTACCTATAAGGATTAAAAAAGCTGTTCCGAAGTGTTGTTCGGAACAGCTTTTTTGTTGTCTATACGTTCCAGAGACCTTTCTTTTGTTGGCGTGCTTTTCGTTCAGCCTCAAGAAAGCGTTGTTGATATTTGACATTTGGTTGAATCGTCATCACACGTGCGTATCCGTCTTTGACGAGCGTTTCGTTATAAAGCTCTTTTCCAACCCAAACGTACGCTAGGAATCGACCGTATTTATCTTTTACCCCGACATCAAATTCGAGTGTGACAGTTTTGTTAGTTAATCGTTTTTTCGTATAATTAGACGCTTCTTTCCCATATTTCTCGACTGGTTTTTGAGGATGGACGGTTTCTGGTGTATTAACCCCAATGAAACGAACTCGTGATGTTGCACCGTTGGAGAAGCGTACATCGATCGTGTCGCCATCTACTACACGAATGACCTTTACGATATGTTTTGAATTTATACGAATAGCAGGAACACCCGCGGCTTTACTTTTTTGGCGAATAATGTTGCCGTTTTTATCATGATAATGATACTCTCCAGTTTTTAGCCCCCATTTTTCACAATTTGTTCGACAAGTATGCCCACCGTTTGCGTCTGTTTTTCCGGGATGGGCGTATGCAGAAGAAGTAAAGAGAATAGTGAAAGCGATGAGAAAAGAAAATACGGCTCTAAACAAAATAAACTTCCTCCTTTGTCCTCTATATTTTTTGCTCCCTTTCCTATTATTTTTATATTTAAACACACTAGTGTTGCATAAATATTGTCGTAATTTTCAGTTTTATTATTTTTCCTGTTTAGAGCCAAAAAGGTGAATACCCAATTAAAGGTGACCCCATCCATTTGGAAATTTATTGACAATTAGACCTGTGCGACGACGACAATTTACTTATTAAGGGATGGCTTTTCCTTCAATTTTTCGAAGCCAGATATGTGCTGGTTTCCACAATGCAGCCCTTAAATAACGGCTAATTTGTAAGGTTTTTCGCGTACTATTTGTTTCAATTTGTGCCAGAACATGTAGGCAAAAAACAATAAGTGCGATAAATACTTGATTTTGAATCGCCCATTCACTTTGACCATAGAATTTTTTGATGCTGAGATGTTGTTTGATCCATTTAAAAAACAGTTCAATAGCCCATCGTGATTTGTACATCTCGGAAATTTCTTCGGCGCTTAAATCAAAACGATTTGTGATTAAATGGAGTTCATTTCCTTTTGAATCCATCACTTTTAGAAGGCGAAAGTAATTTTCAGCACGGTTTTGAGTTGTTCCAATCAATACCATTTGATCTGACAAAACACTCGTATCTTCGGGTAGTTTAAAATCATAAACTTCCCGTATAACAGCGTTTTTCCGTAGTCTGGAAAGAAAGAAGTAGCCGTCATCCGTCATACGATCAAAGCGCTCATAGTCTAGGTAGCCACGGTCAAACACATACATGCATTCCTTGTCATCCACCATGATTTCAAGCTGTCCACGGTCATGTTCTCTTGCCGTTGTCATCAAAGCTTTTTCAGGATAGGATATCCCCTTTTCCATAAACACAAGGCGCAAATGTAGCTTTACACCCGCCTTTGTTTTGCGAAACTTCGCCCATTTATGGTTGGTCAAATTAAGTGGCAATGTGCTTGAATCAATGATTTTTAAAGGCATGACCCGTTTTGCGTGTTGTGTTTTGGCATGAATTTTTGCGACTAAATCAAGAAAAAGCTTTTGAAATAGATCTGGGTTTATACCATTTAATCGCCGTGACAACTGTGAAATACTGATAGAATTAAGGCCGACCCCTTTTTGAAGCTGGTCATCAAAAAGGCAATCGCTTAGCGCATGGAGACTTTCGATTTCTTCCAATTGCGCAAAAAGCAGTAATTTTAGAAATGACTCTGTCGTTAATTTTTTCGTATAGTAATCTAATTTCATCGTTTTCACCTGTTCTTCAAATAATTGAAGATTTATTGGCGAAAACCATTGTCCAAATGAAGTTTTTCGTGTGATCTTGTCCATGAGTTTGGTCCTTTTTAGTGGATTTGGACGGGTTACCACCTGACTTATCCATTATAAAGGACTTTTTCTTTTCACAAAATAAAATAAGTGAAGATTGTGAGTCTTTTTAATATTAAAATTAAATTAATACAACACTAGTGATTTAAACATTATGTCAAGAAAACGTAGAAATGTGTTTGAGTCAAGACTTTGTGGGAGATTTTTTTCTCGACCGATTTTTTTGGTTATATATGGTTTTATAAAATCGTTATATGTAAGCGCTTTTACTTACTCTCATCCTGTAGGTATGTGCGTTTTCTCTCGTTTTAAAAACCTTTCAATGCTTGCAATGCCTCGTAAATCGGTGTCCCTGAAGATTGGCGAAGGTATGGGATGTTATCTCGTACCACTTCTGTCATTTGCGTTTGCACGCGCTTCAGTGCCTTTTTCACGATCGTTTCTCGTTTCGTTTCTTCTCGTTCTTCCACGCCATACATCACTCCATCGCGTGTCCGAATG
>NZ_FOJQ01000005.1 GCF_900111795.1 Anoxybacillus pushchinoensis
GGGCTGGAGAAGCACCCGAACGTGTCATGACATCTATAACGTAGGCTCTGTTTCAAGCCTTGGTCTGGTCAACATGGGGCTTACAAGCCCATGACTTTAGTGTCATTGGGTTGTTGACCTATTCGTTTGCAATTTTTTGCAGACGCTTTCATCATACATTGTTTTTCTTTTCTTGACAAACAAACGAAAACATTTATGATGAAAACAGAACGAATGGAAAGGGTTTTGTTTTATGCAACGAACGATCGCCTTACTTATTTTGCTTATTCCTGGATTTATCGCAGCGTTAGGAATTAAATGGATGCGCGATACAGTATTCGGCATTTTACACGCACCAATCCCATCGCTTGTCGTTCAGTTTTTGCTCGGTTTCATTTGCTTTATCGCTGGCCTCGGTTTTATCGGGGGATTTATTTTACACCGCGATCGCAAGCGAAATAAAGTACAAGCTCGCTTTCAAAAAAAGAAACGCTTCGATTCAGAGTGATCGAAGCGTTTTTTCACGTATATGTTTCGCTTTTTCAGGAAAATCAGTGAATATACCATTCACTTTATATTGAAACATGGTTTTCATCCGTTCTTCTTTATTGATTGTAAAAGGACGCACGAGCAAATCATTGGCGTGGGCCGCTTCAACAAACGATCGATCAACTGTCGGATGGTACGGATGAAGCGCTAAAGCGCGTAAAGTATGGGCGTAATTCCACGGTTGATGTAGCTTTTCCATATATAGTAGAGCTGTTTCAATGTGCGGTGCTAACGTACGGCATGTCGCCATACTTTCATGGTTAAATGAGGAAAAAATGACACGTGACGCTAAACGATATCGTTCAACGAGCTCTATCGTTTTTTCTTCTAATCGTTCATAAGGCACGAGATTGTTTTTTAATTCAATATTGATGAGCAACGAATTACCTTGTACCCACTCAAGCACTTCTTGTAGCGATGGAATCGGACAAAAACCGTATTGTTTAAATTCATAATTAGCGTTTAATTTCCGCAACTGACGATACGTCATTTGCCCAACCCATCCTGTTCCGTCTGTCGTGCGATTGACCGTTTCATCATGAATGACAACGACAACACCGTCTTTTGCAAGCTGTACGTCAAGTTCGATTCCGTCTGCTTGCACTCGCTCAGCTTCCATAAAAGATACCATTGTGTTTTCCGGATGCGTCCCTGCCGAGCCGCGATGAGCAAAAATATGCGCCATCCTTTTCCCACCTTTAAAAACGTTTTATACTTAACATATGAAAGGGGTGACACTTATGCGACCGTTACAAATTTCGTTACAAACAGCCCAAAAGCTATCTAAAGCGTTAAATATGCCGATAGAACAAATTATGCACATGCCTCAACACGTATTAATCCAAAAATTACTCGAAATCGAAAAAAACGAACAACAAAAAAGGTAGCCATCCGACTACCTTTTTTTAGCTCGCCTTATGTTCGAGTCTTAACCGATCAGCGACCATCGCGATAAACTCAGAGTTTGTCGGCTTTGCTTTTGACATGCTGACCGTATGACCAAATAAAGACGAAATCGACTCTAAATTGCCGCGACTCCATGCGACTTCAATCGCATGACGAATCGCTCGCTCTACGCGACTAGCTGTTGTGTTATATTTTTTTGCAATATCTGGATAAAGTACTTTCGTAATCGATCCGAGCAATTCCACGTCGTTATACACCATAGCAATCGCTTCACGCAAATATAAATACCCTTTAATATGTGCAGGAACACCGATTTCGTGAATGATGTTTGTAATGCTCGCATCTAAGTTTTTCGGTTTTCCGTCGCGAATTGGTGAAAGAAGCGGTGGACGCTTTAATACAGCTGGTTTTTTTCCGCATACTTGGCGCACTTGATTCACTAAATGTTCGATGTCGAACGGCTTTAAAATGAAGTAAGAAGCGCCTAGTTCAACAGCTTTTTTCGTTACATCTTCTTGACCAAACGCTGTCAACATAATTACATGAGGTAGCGGCTGTTCAATCATCCGCAATTTCTCTAGTACAGCTAACCCGTCCAAATGCGGCATAATAATATCAAGAATCAATACATCTGGATCGCGTTCGCGCAACAATTGCAAACAATCTTGTCCGTTATATGCAACACCAATAACTTCCATGTCTCCTTGACTTGTAATGTATTCCTCAAGCAAGTGCACTAATTCTCGATTATCATCTACAATACACACTTTTATTGTACTCACGAAATCCTTCCTCCCTAAAGCAATGATCTTTTGTCACATACGTGCTTAATTCGACGCCATGAACAAAAATCCTTTTTCGCTTTGCAAAATTAGTCAAATAATTTATATTTTTCATAAAACATACACGTACACTTTTTCTTTCATTTTACACTACATACTTACGTCGTGTCATGATAAAATATGACAAATTGTGTGGAAAAACAAAAAGCAAGCTAATATTAGCTCGCTTTTTGTTCGCTTTTATCGTAAATGTTAATTCCAGCTTCGTGCAACATCCACTCGATATGCACGCCATATCCAGATGTCGGATCGTTAACAAATACGTGTGTCACCGCACCAATTAATTTTCCGTCTTGAATAATTGGGCTTCCGCTCATTCCTTGAACGATACCGCCCGTTTTTTCTAACAAACGAGGATCGGTCACCTTAATAACCATTCCTTTTGTAGCAGGAAATTTCTGTGGTGTTACGCTGACGATCTCAACATCAAACGCCTCCACACGATCTTTTTCAACAACGGTCAATATTTTTGCAGGCCCCTTTTTTACATCTGTTGATAGTGCAATCGGCATTGGTTCATCAAAAATGCCATTTTGAATCGGTTTCGAGAGCTTGCCGAAAATACCAAACGGACTGTTCGTTTTAATGTCACCGATAACTTGTTTATCACTTGAAAACCTCGCTAGCTTTTCACCCGGACTACCATTTCTTCCTTTATCAATGGCTGTTACCGTTGATTTAACAATTGTTCCGTCGCGAACGACGATCGGCTTTCTCGTGTCCATATCAGAAATGACATGACCGAGTGCGCCATATATGTTTGATTTCGGATCATAAAACGTCATCGTGCCGATTCCTGCTGCTGAGTCACGAATATACAATCCGATGCGGTATGCTTCATCTTGTTTATCTTTTAACGGAGTGAGCGTCGTTTCAAACGTATGACGATCACGCGCAACAGTCAGTCGCAACGGCTTCCCTGTCTTTCCAGCTTCTTCGAGGAACGGGGACACGTCCGTCATCTTTTCGATTTTTTTCCCGTTGATGTGCGTAATCGCATCTCCAACTTGGATGCCGGCCGTTTCGCCCGGCGACTGCTTCCCTTGTTCCGTTTCGACTAGGTGATGGCCAACGACGAGAACACCAACCGTATTCAGCTTCACGCCAATCGATTGACCACCCGGAACGACTTTGAAGTCTGGCAATACTTTCACATTGACTTGTTTAATCGGAAATCCTGCCATTTGCAGTATAACATCGCTTTCTCCGACATGTTCTCCGCTAATTGCTAACTTTTCTTTTTGTTGAACATGAACTGCATTCGTTGTTACAGCTTGAACGGAGCCAAACGCAGGCACATGAGCCGTTTGCCCGTGAAATAAAACAAGTTGTTTCGGGATTTTTACATATTTTTGAAATGGCGTTGCCATACTGAGAACGATAAAAGAAACAAGGAGAAATGCACCTATTCCTTTTCTTAATTTGTCAAAATCCAAATGTCTTCACTCTCCTCGTTCCTACGTACACACCGAATCCTACACTATTTAATGTTGCCTGAAACAATCGAAATATAACCGAATGAAATGAAAAAACAATGCCAATGTTGGTATTTATGCTGTTTCATTTTTGATCTTTTTAGCTAATTGTAACAACTCATGAGCGTGCTGTTTTGTCAGTTGGGTAATTTCTACTCCCGAGATCATGCGGCTAATTTCGTTAATTTTTTCTTCTTCATTTAATGCTTCAACGGTCGTTTTCGTCCGTCCATCGACCGTTTCTTTAGCGATGAATAAATGCGTATCTGCCATCGCCGCAACTTGGGGCAAATGCGAAATGCAAAGCACTTGTGAATGACGTGCGACGCGATAAATTTTTTCTGCAATCGCTTGAGCTACTCGTCCGCTCACACCTGTATCCACTTCATCAAAAATAATGGATGTAACACCTTGATGTTTTGAGAAAATGCTTTTTAAAGCGAGCATGATGCGCGACAGTTCCCCACCTGACGCAACTTTAGCAAGCGGCTTTAACGGTTCACCAAGATTTGTCGAAATGTAAAATTCAACTTCATCTATGCCACTTGCATGCAATTTGACAGGAACCCCATCCACTAACGGATCATCGTATGCCCCTTGACGCTTGCGAAAGACGACATCAAATGTCGTCTTTTCCATGTATAAATCTTTCAGCTCTTGATGAATATTATCAATGAGCTGCTTAGCATATTGCATGCGCAACTCGCTAATATGCTTCGCTTCAACTAACAAATCGGCAGTAATCGACTGAAGTTCAGCTTGCAATTTATGAATATGATCGTCGCGATGTTGAATGGTTTCAATTTCTTCTTCCACTTTTGCCGCATATTCTAAAATATCGCGCACTGTTTTACCGTACTTGCGTTTTAAATGGTTAATCTCATTTAAACGGCTTTCGATTTCATCAAGTCGAAGCGGATCATATTCTAGCCCGTCTAACTGCCCACGTAGTTGATGAGCAACTTCTTCCAATAAGTAATAACAGTTCGATACGACTTCTTGCGCTTGTTTCAGCGATACGTCTAAGTCGCTAACATGATCTAAATGGTTCATCGCCAAACCGATCCAATCAAGTCCGCGTTGTTCCCCGTAAAGCGCCTCATAACTGCTTTGCAGCGCTCCATATATTTTTTGGAAGTTAACGATTTTACGTCTCTCTTCCATTAGCTGTTCATCTTCATCTGGCTGTAGCTGCGCTTTTTGAATTTCATCTAGCTGAAATGTTAACAAATCTAACCGATGAGCCATTTGTTGCTCATTTTCGTTCAACTTCTGCAACTGGCGTTTCACCCGCTCGTACGCCGCATACAATGCTCCATACTCTTCCAACGCCTCTCGGATACGTTCTCCGCCATATTCATCTAATAATCGTAAATGTTTACTCTCATCGAGCAGTTCTTGATGTTCATGTTGTCCGTGAATGTCAACAAGTGTTGCACCGACTTCACGTAACGTTGCAATCGTTACTAACTTTCCGTTAATGCGACAAATACTTTTCCCACTCTCTGTAATTTCACGCCGAAGCACAATCATGCCGTCGCTTATATCGATGCCAAGTTCAGCGCATTTGTTGTAGCACGGATGGTCGTCTTGTTCAAGCAGAAAAAGTCCTTCAATTTCTGCTTTCGCCTCCCCATATCGAACAAACTCTGCTGAACCGCGCCCACCGATCAATAAATGAATAGCGTCAATAATAATTGATTTCCCCGCCCCTGTTTCTCCTGTTAAAACGGTTAATCCTTTTTCGAATGAGAGCGATAGCGATTCAATAATGGCAAAATTTTTAATAGATAACTCTGCTAACATGTTCGACTCACACCTTTATTACAGCATGTCCAATAATCGTTTCGAAATGACTTCTGTATCTTCGGGCGTGCGACAAATAATTAAACACGTATCATCTCCACAAATCGTTCCAACAATTTCATTCCATTCTAAATGGTCAAGCAACACTCCGATAGCATGCGCATTGCCCGGCAACGTTTTCATCACAAGCAAATGACCAGCCCCGTCAATTTTTACGAATGCATCCATCAGTGCTCGCTTCAATTTTTGTAGCGGATTAAACCGTTGATCCGCCGGTAAGCTATATTTATATCGGCCATCCATCATCGGAACTTTCACTAAATGAAGTTCTTTAATATCTCGGGATACAGTCGCCTGTGTCACGTTAAATCCTTCTTTTCGCAACATATCAACAAGCTCATCTTGCGTTTCAATATCATGATTGGAAATAATTTCACGAATTTTAATATGACGCTGTCCTTTATTCAACGAAAACACCTCTCTCGTTTGTATAACATTTGCATATTTATACTTCTATGTTACCGAACGATTCATGGACAAACAAGAGGGAATAACCGTCTGTTATTCCCCTGCATATTCTTTATTTTCTTTTAGTTCAGCATGCGCCACCTGAACAACTTCTTCCGGAGAAACAGTTAAACAATTTTCTCCTTTTTCTTTTCCTTCCCAACGTAAATGAAGTAAAAACTCAATGTTTCCATCGCCGCCTGTAATAGGGGAATGCGTGAGCCCCATCACGTCGTATCCTTCTTGTTGAGCGAATGCGATGATCGTTTCAAGCACTTGTACGTGAACGCGCGCATCACGAACGATGCCCTTTTTCCCAACTAAATCTTTTCCTGCTTCAAACTGTGGTTTGACTAACGCAACGACATCGCTATGAGGCACTAAAATCGTCTTTAACACCGGGAGAATAAGCTTCAAAGAAATAAACGATACATCGATCGTCGCGAAATTTGGTAAACCGACGTGGAAATCGCTCGGTGTCACGTAGCGAAAGTTCGTCCGCTCCATCACAACAACCCGCTCATCTTGTCGCAATTTCCACGCCAATTGATTGTAGCCAACATCAAGAGCGTACGACAACTTCACTCCATTTTGCAGCGCACAGTCCGTGAATCCACCCGTTGATGCGCCAATATCAATCATCATTTTATCCTTTACTTGAAGCGAAAATGCACGTAACGCCTTTTCTAATTTCAGTCCCCCTCGACTGACATATGGCAACGCATTTCCTTTTACCGTAAGCGGAATGTCAACGGGGACTTTTTCCCCCGGCTTGTCAAGCCGCATTTCGTTTGAATAAACGAGCCCAGCCATAATCGTCCGCTTTGCTTTTTCGCGCGTTTCAGCCAACCCGCGTTCTACAAGTAGTACATCTAAACGTTCTTTCTTCCCTTTCATCTCTCATGCCCTTTTTCTTTTTTTCGGAGTTAATAAACAAATGCGCTCCATCACATGTTCTGTCGTCAACCCAATTTCTTTTAAAAGTTGCGACACATTCCCGTGCTCAATAAAACGATCCGGAATGCCCATTCGATCAATGACTGCTCCATGGTAGCTGTGATCATGGGCAAATTCAAGCACAGCGCTTCCAAACCCACCTTGAAGCACAGCTTCTTCAATTGTAAGTAGCGGCATATTTCTTTTCAGCAATGTATGCAACATATGTTCATCAAGCGGCTTAATAAAGCGAGCATTGACCACTTGCACAGAAATGCCTTCATGCGCAAGACGTTCGGCTGCTTGAAGCGCCATCGGAATCGTCGTACCAAACGTTAAAATAGCGACATCCGTTCCTTCACGCAACACTTCCCACGTGCCGATTGGGATAGTTTTCAATTGCTCATCCATCGGGACGCCAAGACCGTTGCCGCGCGGAAAACGCATCGCAATCGGTCCCGCATCGTATTGAATCGCTGTATATACCATATGCTGCCCTTCATTTTCATCTTTCGGCATCATTAATACGATGTTTGGAATGTGGCGCAAAAATGCGATGTCAAACACTCCTTGATGCGTTTCGCCATCAGCCCCAACAAGCCCTGCACGGTCAATACCGAGAAATACGTTTAAGTTTTGGCGACAAATATCGTGAACAACTTGGTCATACGCCCGCTGTAAAAACGTTGAATAAATCGCTAAAAACGGCTTCATTCCTTGCGTCGCTAAACCAGCAGCCATCGTTGCCGCATGTTGCTCTGCAATTCCAACGTCATACATGCGCTCAGGAAATTCGCTAGCAAACCCTTCGAGCTTCGATCCAACCGGCATTGCAGGGGTAATCGCAACGATGCGGCGATCTTCGCGCGCCAGCTTACGAACGGTTTCACTAACAAGTGCACTCCACGATGGAGCAGATGGCTTCGATTGAATGAAATCTCCCGTCTCAATTTTATAAGGTCCTGTGCCATGCCACGTTCCGACTTTATCGTTTTCTGCTGGGTGATATCCTTTTCCTTTTTTCGTTATCACATGAACGAGAACAGGACCTTTCGCCTTTTTTGCATAATGTAAGTTGTCAAACAAATCTTCAAAGTTATGACCGTCCACCGGCCCAAAGTACGTAAACCCTAGCTCTTCAAAAAATACACCTGAAACAAGCAAATACTTAATGCTATCTTTGACTCGTTCTGCTGTTGCAGCGAGCTTTCCACCGACAGCTGGGATTTTCTTTAATAACATCTCTAGTTCATCTTTTACCCAATGGTATTTCCCGGCTGTTCGCAACCGCCCAAGTACATTATGCAATGCACCAACGTTTGGGGCAATCGACATTTCATTGTCGTTTAAAATGACGATCATATCTTTTTTCTCATGGCCGATATGGTTTAACGCTTCCAATGCCATTCCACCTGTAAGCGCACCATCTCCAATGATTGGAACAATATGTTCATTCGTTCCTTTTAAATCGCGTGCAATGGCCATTCCCATCGCAGCCGACAATGATGTCGAACTATGTCCTGTCTCCCATACATCATGTTCGCTTTCACTTCGTTTTGGGAAGCCACATAATCCTTTATATTGACGCAACGTATCGAATTGATTCGCCCGACCGGTTAAAATTTTATGCACGTACGATTGATGGCCGACATCCCAAATGAGCTTGTCTTTCGGGCTGTCGAATACTTTATGAAGCGCAATCGTCAATTCAACAACACCGAGGTTCGGACCAATATGTCCTCCTGTTTTTGATAATTTTTCAATAAGAAACTGTCTAATTTGTTCACTTAATTGAATTAACTGTTCATTCGACATTCGTTTTAAAAATTTCGGGTTTTGAATCGCTTCAAGATCCAATGCGACCACTCTCTTTCATATAGGTTAAACAACTGATATAATACAGGTTTTTTGTAGTTTTAATTATACAGGCAAACATGTTTACACGCAAAAAAGAGCCGCTTACACAAACGTGTGAACGGCTAACATTTCTTTTCCACTATACCACATGTTGTTTATTCCCTCAATGATATTAATGATCGCGCGTTTCAATGAGGTCGCAAATGTAATGTAACAGCGACGCGTCGATTTCTGTTTGCTCAAGAAGTGTGCGCGCCTCCGTCATATGATCGCGTAGTTTACGCTTTGCTCCGTCAAGCGTCAACAGCGCTGGATAAGTCGATTTATCATTTTCGACATCGCTTCCTATTTTTTTCCCGATTTTTTGTTCTTCTCCTTCAATGTCTAATATGTCATCGCGAATTTGAAACGCCAATCCGAGATAATCGGCAAAGGCCGTTAACAACGTTAATTGTTGTTCCGTTGCCCCACCTAGTATTGCACCTGCTCGAATGCTGTATTGCAACAGCTTTCCTGTCTTATGACGATGAATATATTCCAATTGTTGCAAGCTAATCGTTTTCCCTTCCCCTTCTAAATCAGCGACTTGCCCACCAACCATTCCTTCAGGTCCAGCCGCTTTCGCCAACTCCGAAATGAGTCGAACTTTGACATCGGGCGAAGTGTTTTTATCATCTGCTATCACTTGAAAAGCATACGTGAGCAACGCATCGCCTGCTAAAATCGCATTCGCTTCCCCGAACACTTTATGATTCGTCGGTTTGCCGCGCCGTAAATCGTCGTTATCCATGCTCGGCAAATCATCATGAATGAGCGAGTACGTATGAATCATTTCGAGCGCACAGGCAACGGAAATGCCGATGTCCATAGGTTTACGAAATGCGTGTAACGTGGCAAGCAACAAAAGGGGACGAATGCGCTTTCCCCCTGCTTGCAATGAATACAACATCGCTTCTTTTATTGTTTCAGGTGCTTGCAACGGCTCAATATATGCCGTGAGCTGTTGTTCAATTTGCGTTTTATATTGTCGCAATAGCGATTGTATTTTCAACTTTTACTCCTCCTGCACCATAAACGGTTCAAGTTGCCCATCTTCTTTCAAAATGAATTCCATTTGCTTTTCCACTTGCTGTAGTTTATCGTGACAAAACTTCGATAATTTCATACCTTCTTGAAAGAAGTGGATCGCTTCTTCCAACGGAACGTCCCCTTCTTCGAGCTTTTGTACAATTTCTTCGAGCTTGTTCATCGCTTCTTCAAACGTCATATATTCCCCTCCTCAATATTCGAAACAACGCAATGTGCCCGTCCGTCTTGAAAACGAATGTGAATACGGTCCCCTTCTTTCAATTGTTGTACCGTCTTAATGAGCGTTTGTTGCTCATCGTAAGCTAAACTATATCCGCGTTCCATAATTTTTAGCGGACTGAGCGCGTCAAGTTTCGCTAGTTTTGTAGTGAGCAACCATGCTTTTTGTTTCATCACATCGTTCATGTTACGAACAATGGTATGCTCTAGCGTACGCAAGCGATCCGCGGCTTTTTCGATTCTTGACTGCGGATGATGGGCAAACAACGTCAACTGTACTTGTTGAAGTTGATTCCCTTTTTGCTTTAACATATCGTTCATTTGTCGACGCAGGCGGTCGACGAGCGTATCGAGCTGTTGCTCTTTTTGTTCATAAAGTCGTTTCGGATAGCGAAACGCATACGATGAACGCAACGATTGAAGCCGTTTTTGTTCCGCATTTAACCGTTCTTTCGTCGCTCGAATAAGGCGAGCTTGCTGTTCGGACACACGCGAGAGCAAATCAGCTATATGTGGAACAGCAAGCTCAGCTGCTCCGGTTGGCGTCGGTGCACGCAAATCAGCAACAAAATCAGCGATCGTATAATCCGTCTCATGTCCAACAGCAGAAATAATCGGAATACGAGAAGCAAAAATTGCCCGCGCCACGATTTCTTCATTGAACGCCCAGAGTTCCTCAATCGATCCCCCACCACGTCCGACGATAAGCACATCAATGTTCCCCATTTCATTCGCTTTTTGAATCGATTGAACAATTGATATCGGAGCTTGTTCACCTTGAACGAGCGTTGGGAATAAAATAACTTTCGCTAACGGATAACGCCGTCGAATCGTCGTTAAAATATCGCGGATGGCTGCTCCCGTCGGCGATGTAACAACGCCAATATGTTGTGGGAATTTCGGGATCGGCTTTTTATGCGCCTCGGCAAATAATCCTTCTTGTTCCAATTTCTTTTTTAGCTGCTCATACGCTAAGTAAAGCGCACCAATGCCATCCGGCTGCATTTCTTTTACGTATACTTGATACGCGCCGCCCGGTTCGTATACAGAAATTTCGCCGCGCACAAGTACAGTCATCCCATTCTCCGGTTTAAACGTTAATTGACGATTATACCCGGCAAACATGACAGCTTGAATGCGCGCTTGTTCGTCTTTTAAAGTAAAGTACATGTGCCCACGCGAGTGGTATGTAAAGTTCGAGATTTCCCCTTTAATCCATAAATCTTGTAAATGTGGGTCGACTTCAAATTTTCGCTTAATATATTTCGTTAACGCCGCAACCGTTACATACTTCATTTGTGCCACAGAAAAAACCTCGCTTATTGGTGTTGTTCACGAGCTGCTTGAATCGTGTTGTTTAACAGCATCGTAATGGTCATCGGCCCAACTCCTTTTGGCACAGGAGTAATATAGCTAGCTACTTCTTTTACATCATCAAAATCGACATCTCCGCATAACTTTCCATTTTCTAATCGATTAACACCAACGTCGATGACAATTGCTCCTTCTTTCACATGTTGAGACGTAATGAGCTTCGGCTTTCCGACAGCAACGATTAAAATATCGGCTTGGCTCGTAATCGCTGCTAAATCGTTTGTGCGTGAATGGCAATATGTCACTGTCGCATGTTCGCGCAAAAACAGTTGTCCGACCGGTTTACCGACAATATTGCTTCGTCCGACAACAACAACATGTTTTCCTGCAATGTCAACTTGCAAAGATTGAACCATATATAAAATACCATACGGTGTGCAAGGTAAAAACGTCCGTTGTCCCGTCATCATTCGTCCAATGTTTAACGGATGAAAACCGTCAACATCTTTCTCAGGCGCAATCGTCTCAATGACGTGCAATTCATCAATTTGTTTTGGTAGCGGCAATTGTACTAAAATACCGTGTACCGAGCGATCTTCATTTAAACGAGCAATTTGCTCTAGCAAAAACGACTCACATATGTCAGCTGGAAACGTAAGTAAAATCGAGCGAATCCCAATTTCTTCACATGCTTTTTGTTTCGCTTTCACATACGATTGAGAAGCAGGATGATCTCCGACAAGAATGACGGATAATGTCGGCTCAATGCCTGCTTGTTTTAACTTTTCCACTTCTTTTGCTAATTGCGCTCGCTTTTCTTTCGCTAATTCAAAACCGCTAACGATCTGTGCTGCCATAAACCCTTCTCCCCCTTATTTGTTTAAGACAATGCTTCTTTTATTTTTGCAAGTACGCCGTTAATAAAGCGACTTGATTTTTCATCACCAAACACTTTTGCTAATTCAATAGCTTCATCCATACTTACACTTAACGGGATGTCATCCATATATTTCATTTCGAATACAGCCATTCGTAAAATGGAACGATCAACGTTTGCAACGCGTTCTAACGTCCATTTTTCTAAATGTTGACGCAATAAGTCATCAATTTCTTTTTGATGTTCAACGACACCTAGAACGAGCATTTCCATAAATGGATCCGTTTCTGCTTCAACGACGTTTGCAATTGCTGCATGTGGATCAATGCCTCCAACGTCAATTTGAAACAATGCTTGCAACGCTTTTTCTCTTGCTGTATGCCGTTTCATGACCAAAACCCTTTCTAATTATATTGTCGAAAATCATATCATGATCATACCATATTTCGATAAAAGAAAACACTCATACAACGAGAAAGGGCGATCTCCTAAACGAGATTGCCCTTTTTCTTTACTCGACTTCCGCCTCCACTTTTGGTGTTTCAAACTGAACACCGACGACATGAACGTTCACTTCAGCTGTCTCTAATCCTGTCATCGTCAGCAATGCTTGCCGAACGTTTTCTTGAATTTTTTGTGAGACAGTTGGGATCGATACTCCAAAATTCATCACACAATAAATATCGATGATGATGCCACGATCTGTTAAGTCGACCTTTACACCTTTTCCGTGATTTTTTTTACCTAATTTTTCAACGACACCTGCCGCAAAGTTGCCGCGCATTTGTGCAACCCCTTCAATTTCAGAAGCTGCAATACCAGCGATGACTTCAATCACCTCCGGCGCAATCTCTACTCTACCTAAGCTGTTATGTCCATTTTCCATTTCTAATACATGCTCAGACATAACGAATCCCCTCCTTTATCGTTTAAGAGCTCATTACATCGTATGTTTCTAAAAACTTTGTATTAAAGTTTCCTTCAACAAATTTTTCATGTTCAAGCAATTTTAAATGAAACGGAATCGTCGTATGAACTCCCTCGATGACAAATTCACTTAAGGCACGCTTCATCCGAGCGATCGCTTCCTCGCGCGTCGGCGCATGAACGATAAGCTTTGCGATCATCGAATCGTAATATGGCGGAATCGTATAGCCTGGATAAGCCGCAGAATCGACACGCACACCAAACCCACCCGGCGGCAAATACATCTGTATTTTTCCTGCTGATGGCATAAAGTTTTTCGAAGGGTTTTCGGCATTAATGCGACATTCAATCGACCAACCGTTGAAAGTAACGTCTTCTTGCTTCAACGATAGTTTTTCGCCTGATGCGACGCGAATTTGCTCTTTAATTAAATCAACGCCTGTCACCATTTCTGTTACAGGATGCTCAACTTGAATGCGCGTGTTCATCTCCATAAAATAAAACTGTCGGTTGCGATAATCGTAAATAAATTCCACCGTCCCTGCCCCTGTGTACTGAACAGCTTGTGCTGCTTTCACCGCTGCTTCTCCCATTTGCTGACGCATCTGTTCATCGAGCACAGGAGATGGAGTTTCTTCTAACAGCTTTTGTAAACGGCGTTGAATCGTACAATCGCGCTCGCCGAGATGAATGACGTTTCCGTATGTGTCTGCGAGCACTTGAATTTCCACATGTCGAAAATCTTCAATATACTTTTCGATATATACGCCTGGATTTCCGAACGCAGTTGCTGCTTCTTGTTGCGTGATCGTAATTCCTTTTATAAGCTCTTGTTCATTTCGAGCGACACGAATACCTTTTCCGCCACCACCTGCTGTTGCCTTAATAATAACAGGATACCCGATTTCATTCGCTAGTGCAATCGCTTCATCGACGCTTTCGATAATTCCTTGTGATCCAGGAACGATCGGTACCCCAGCTTGCCTCATCGTTTCGCGTGCAACATCCTTTGTCCCCATTTTTGTAATCGCTTCCGGACTCGGTCCGACAAATGTGATGTTACATTCTCTACATAGCTCAGCAAAATCAGCATTTTCAGCTAAAAATCCATATCCTGGATGAATCGCGTCGCATTGAGTTAACGTCGCTACGCTCATGATGTTTGTGAAGTTTAAGTAGCTATCTTTAGACGTTTTCGGACCGATACAATATGCTTCGTCCGCCAATTGTACATGAAGCGCCTCACGATCGGCTTCCGAAAATACGGCGACCGTCTCGATGCCAAGCTCTTTGCACGCCCGAATGATCCGAACTGCAATTTCTCCACGGTTGGCAATTAACAATTTTTTTATCATGACTATCGCTCCTTTATTCAGGCTTCACAAGGAATAAAGGTTGTCCATACTCGACGAGCTGGCCGTTTTTCACAAGCACTTCTACAATTTCCCCGTCCACTTCCGCTTCAATTTCGTTAAATAATTTCATCGCCTCAACGATACATACAATCGTACCTTTCTTCACTTTGTCGCCGACTTTCACGTACGGTGCTGCATCTGGTGATGGCGCCGCATAAAACGTACCGACCATCGGCGACGTAATAGTATGTAAATTTTCTGTCGAAACAGCCGGCTTTTCTTGCTTCACTTCCTCTTTCACTTCTACTTTTTCGACAACTGGTGTTGGTTGTTGAACAACAGCTGCCGGCGGCACGTCTACTTTCGGTGGAGCAACGACGACTTGTTCAGCTGCTCCAGCTTTTTTCATTTTAATTTTGGAGCCATCGTGCTCGTATACAAACTCCACAATGTTTGACTCGTTTACTAATCGGATTAATTCGCGAATTTCTTGAATTTTCAACATCGACTTACACCCCTCGCCCCATCATTTGTAGAAAAGATTATACAATACCATGATACGACACACCTTTTCCATTATTCAATAAAATGATAAGAAAATGTTAGAAAATTTATATCTAGTCATAAAAACAATTATTATTATATAGTATTATAAAATCGGTTTTCAACCGAAAAAAAAATAACCGGGTATCCGGTTATTTTTGGAATCGCACAGCTACGTCTTGTACGCGGCCGAGTTCGCTTTGAACGAGCTGAATGATTTCATTCGCTGCCTTTTTCGAATGTTCTTTTGCTTTTACAGTAATATGCACTTGGTTTTCATGGACGCGAACGAGTGCGTCATCGTATCCTTTTGATTTAATTAACGTTTCGAGCACAGCTTCTTTTTCTGCAACATTCGATAGCTGTTGCAACTGATCAATTGCTTTACTTTTTTCCTCAGCGGAGACGTTATTGGAAGCGACAATAGCATTCAAATCTTGGCGCAATTTGCTTCGCTCATCTTCAATTTCTAGACGAAGGGCTGTAAATAAATCGTCGCTTGCTATGTTGCTTTGCTCAACGGTAATTTCTGCTTCGGTTGCTGTTTCTCCCTTCATCGCTTCATCCGTCGGCTTTAAATCTGTTTCTCCTTTCATCGCTTCATCCGTCGGCTTTAAATCTGTTTCTTCTGATTTTTGTTCAAACGCTACTTGCTCTGTAAGCTGTGGACTCGTGACATAGTACACCGATAGCACGACAACTAAACTAAACATCGTTAATAACCAAACGGTTTGCTTTTTCAACATATGTGTTCCCCCTTATTTTTTTGGTAAAACAGCAACGCGATGGCTCGGAACGTTTAACGTTCTCGTCACCGCTTCTACAATCCATTTTTTCACTTGCACTTGATCGGCTCCTTTAGCAACGACAAGCACCCCACGAATTTCGGGTTTTTTCGTTTGTAAAATAAGCGGCTTTTCTTCGTCTCCTTTGCGCACAATGACGATTTTTTCATCTGTTGCCACATCTTCAATTTGACGCTTCCCGCCTTCTTTATCTTCTTCCATCGTTCGCTTTTTCTGAACGGTAGCATTTTTTTCAAGTACGTTTTGTTCTGTAGCATCGACATTCACGATTACTTTCACTTCGCCTACTCCAACAATGGCTTCAAGCGCTTCCTTTAATTGCTGTTCATACCGTTCTTCGTAATCTGCAATTTGTTTTAGTTTTTTCTCTTCATCGGTTTGACGAAATACTGTTTCAGCTCGTTCCTGCGGCACTTCTTTTGACGATGGAAATTTGAACACGTTGCCAAATAGCATAAAGGACAAGCCAACTACTAAAGTAAGCGCGATGAGGCCGTTTTTTTCAATCCATTGTTTCAACCCTCCTTACTCCCTCCTCTCGAGATGAACTGTAATCATTTGCGGATCAACTTCCCACATGTTTGCTAAAAAGCGAGCGATGTCATCATGTCGATCTGTTGGTGGCGTCGTCGATTGAATGCGAATCGGCTTTACGACAGAAGCTGCTTCCTCGGCTAACTCAACCGTAATTGACTCAATCGGAGGTGGATTTTGTTCCGACTCCCCGATCGTGAATGAAATGTCTGTAACGATTAAACCATATGTGCGCATCAACTCCTCAGCCGCTATGTTTTTCAGCTGGACAGCCATTTGTTCTAAAATATATGCACGTTGTGAGGCTTGTATTTCTTTTTTCTTTTTTTCTATGTCATTTTCAAACGTTTCGTTTGGTTGTTGCTGAATGGAAGCAAGCCACGTATCTACGTCTCCGTGAAATAACCGAAAAAGCGGGGAAAACAAGATGAAAATAAATAACAAACCGACGACCATTTTGACATACTTTTGGAATGAACCGTTTGGCAAAATAAGTTCTATGACGACAGCAAGCAAAATAAATGTAATGATGTGCGAAATCCATTCAGTCAATAGTCCCACAGTCTCATTCTCCTCTCAACGAACCATCATCGTTAAATTTCCTGCCGCAATGATAACGGTCATACTTAAGAAAAACATAAGTGATACGATCATGAGCGCCACGAGCACATACATGATGCTTTTACTCATCACGCTCAAGCAGGAAATGACAATGCCTCCACCTAACGGTTGTAATATCGCTGCAGCTAGTTGATAAATAAGAGCGATGACTAAAATTTTGATCGCTGGAAACGCTGCGATAAGAAGCAGCAACACAACACCAAACAAACCGACTGTATTTTTTAACAAGATAGAAGCTGTTACGACTGTGTCTGCCGCATCGGTAAACATTCGTCCGATAATAGGTATAAAGTTTCCTGTCACAAATTTTGCTGCCCGTATAGCAACCCCGTCGGCAATTGCTGTCGTAGTACCTTTAACAGACAGAACGCCAAAAAAAATGGTAAGCATCATACCGAGTGAACCGATGCTAATGTTGCGCAACAAATCTGCCAATTTGGTCGCTTTATAATGTTCACTTAATAAACTGACGATGCTTAAAATTGTCGCTAAAAACAAAAGTGGTAACGAAAAATGTTCAATTATCATTCCTGTCATATTCATAAAAAACAAGACGATCGGATGAAAAAAAGCTACAGATACAATGCCACCTGACGACGCCATAAGCGCAAGTAAAATGGGCAAAAGAGCGATCATAAAACTTGTCATCGTTTGAATAGCTTCTTTTGCATATGTCACGGCAACATGAAAACTATTTAACGCGATAATCATAAGTACCATATAAACAACTGCATGTGCGACTTTGCTGACGGCATGATGTGAAAAAGCGTTTTGTAGCGACTGTAAAAACAGGCTAAACACCGTTAATAAAATAAGCGTGCCAAGCAATTTTCCATTCGCCATAAGCTCGTACAATAAAAATTTGATAAACGCTCGCAACCATTCGCTTAGCGACAGCTCTTTCTCCCCATTTATAAACTGCCAAAAAGAACCTTTTTGACTTTCTGGCAACAATCCTCCATACTGTTGGACAATATGGTCCCAATATTGTTTAATCGACTCTACACCCGCTTGTTCCGCTTGTTGTTTCACTAGCTCATTCGTCGTTGGTGATGCTTGTACAATACAAGGCAAGAAAAAAAAGAGAAAGAAAAATAAAATTGGAGCGCGCCTCATGTCATCACCCCTTCATCGGAAGAAAACTTAAAATCGTTTCAATGAGAGCAGTCAAAATCGGAATGGCCATCGCTAAAATTAAAATTTTTCCACCAAGTTCAATTTTCCCAGCAATCGCCCCTTGTCCGGCATCTTTTGAAATTTGTGCGCCAAATTCAGCAATGTAAGCGATACCGATAATTTTTAAAATCGTCTCGACGTATACGGTTTGAACGCGCGCTTCGTTTGCTAACGTCTGAACCATACGAAAAATATCTTGAATGCGATCAAGTAAAAATAAAAAAATAACAGTCCCGACAAATACGGTCAACAAAAGAGAAATGTTCGATTTATGTTCGTTTAAAATCGTTACTAAAAACGTCGCAATTAATCCAAGCCCGACAATTTGTAAAATATCAATGGGTATTCCCTCCTAACTTTGAAACAAAAAAACCGATTTAATTTTTTGAAATAAATCTTGAACGATCGAAATGACTAAAAACAAAATGTAAATAAAACCTAATAATGTCACCCATTGAGCATATTCCTTTTTTCCGAATCCTTCTAAAATCGTATGCAACAGCGCAACGACTATGCCTACTCCAGCGATGCGGAAAATTAAATCGACGTCAACACCCATTTTGAATGTCCTCCTCTATATGAGTAAAAGCACGATGAGAATGCCCGTTAATACGCCTAAACTTTTCATCATTTTTTCGTAGCGTTGTTGTTGTTCAATCGCATCTCCTTCTTCTCTCTCTAAATGAACCATCGTTAAACGAATATAATTTTGTTGGATTTCATGATCGTATTGTCCGAGCGTCTCGCCAAACTGTTTCATAATTTCGAGTTCGCCTTCTTTCAATGCAGTCATTTTCCATACTTCCTGTAAACTTTCTTCCCATGCTTGACGGGCGCTCATCATTCCTTCTTGTAACTTTTGTGCAAACGTTTCAAATAACCATGACAGCGGTCGTGATAGTTGTTGTGAAAGCCGTACAGCCGCTTCCGTTAACGGCGTATGTCCGTACATAATTTCCGCCTCAAGCGATTGCAACGCCATTTTTAATTGGCGTAATTGCCTTGTACGCTCACGCAAAAGGCGGGACGCTTCAAACCCTGACCATGTTGTCGCTAATATAATGCACACAGCTCCGATCCATTTCATTTACATCACGCTCATCTTTCGGTATATATCGCGCCCGCTACGATCGCGAATCGCTTGAATCGTTCCGGGGAGACCGACATTTGTTAATTCCACAAAGCGCTCAAACACAGCTTGTTCCATAATCGGGCGCAATGACGGGCGCTTCATTATATCGTCTATATGTCGACCGTGCGCTGTCATAAATAAGCCCACTCCTGCATGAACCGCTTCTAAAATCGCGATACAATCTGCTTCGCTCCCAATTTCATCAACAACAAGAACGTCCGGGCTCATGGAACGAATCATCATCATCATCCCCTCTGCCTTTGGACACGCATCGAGCACATCGATGCGATAACCGAATGTAAATTGTGGAATGCCTTTGACACAACCAGCAATTTCTGAACGTTCATCGACGATACCGACTTTTCTCGGGGCAATATGCTTCTCTGTTACCCCTGTGCTGATGATCCGAGCAATATCGCGCAGTAATGTTGTTTTTCCTGTTTGTGGAGCGCCAATGATGATCGTATTAAGCCATCGACGATCATACAAATAAGGAAGAAGGGGGGAAGCGATACCAATCTGTTGCCGAGCTATGCGAATGTTAAACGACGTCACTTGCCGAATCGCCTTAACTTTTCCACCGTCTGTAATCACTTTTCCAGCTAAACCGACCCGGTGTCCGCCTTGAATGGTAATGTACCCTTTTTTTAGTTCTTCTTCGATCGCATAAAGAGAGTATTGGCTTAATTTATTCAATAGTTCAATCCCTTCTCCCATTTGTACGACATGTGGGCATATGTACGACCTCCCGCTCGCGATAATTTCAAGCGGTCGATGAATACGGATACGAATTTCCTCGATCGTGTTAATCTGCACAGCAACTGGCAACAGTTGGATCGCATCAACGAGCGCCTTAGGCAACATATCGAACACTACTTTCATCCTCTCCCCCCTCATTTGACGACATAAATACCTACCAATATACATACAACCCCAGCGCCGATCCATATGAATTTAAATAAAGATAATTCATTTGCTACGGCAACAAGCCCAACCATCATAACAACGAAAAAAATGGTTGGACCGACAACCGCAAGCAATGTATTGACCGCAATCGCCTTTTTTACATCATTAAGCGACAACATAACAATTGCTGCACTTAATTCAATCGCCGCAGATAAAAACCGTAAACCCGCCATCGTCCAAACCGTTGCATCAATTTTCATCGCATCCTCCTTGTACAACAGTGCTAGTACAACGTATGCTGAACCAAGCGAATTCAGAAGTATAGAAAGAAAAATTTGTGGGGATGTACAAATAAAAAAATCGCCCTGCTTTTTCGCAGGACGATTACTTTTTATTATGCACGTGATACGTATGTGCCGTCTGTCGTATTAATAATTAACACATCGCCTTCGTTGACGAAGAACGGTACTTGAACGACAAGACCTGTCTCTAACGTCGCTGGTTTTGAGCCACCTGATGCCGTGTCTCCTTTAATGCCTGGCTCTGTTTCAACGACTTTTAATTCAACTGTGTTTGGCAATTCGACACCAATCGTTTCGCCTTGGTACATCATAATGAACACTTCCATGTTTTCTTTTAAAAACTTCAATTCATACTCAATTTGTTTAGCCGGAAGCTCAATTTGCTCATATGATTCCATATCCATGAACACGTGCTGATCGCCGTTTGCATATAAATATTGCATTTTGCGATTGTCAATTTGTGCTTTGCTTACTTTCTCACCTGCGCGGAACGTTTTTTCTTGAATCGCGCCGGTGCGCAAGTTACGAAGTTTTGAGCGAACGAACGCAGCTCCTTTTCCTGGCTTGACGTGTTGGAACTCGATGACACGCCAAATGTCACCATCTACTTCAATCGTTAAACCTGTGCGAAAATCGTTTACTGAAATCATGTTCATTTCCTCCTACCGTCTATAAAATGATCAGTTCTTTTGGCGAAAGAGTGAGCCGTTCATTGCCGTTTTCTGTAATGACGATGTCATCTTCAATGCGAACACCGCCTAATCCCGCTATGTAAATACCCGGTTCAACCGTCACAACCATCCCCGGCTCTAGCACAGTATCCGAACGCATCGACAGCGCCGGCATTTCATGTACTTCCATACCGAGCCCATGGCCTGTTGAATGACCAAAATATTCACCGAATCCGCAAGCAGAAATGTAATCGCGCGTAAGCGCATCTGCCTCTCGGCCTGTCATTCCTGGACGAATATGTTCAACACCGCGAAGCTGCGCTTGCAACACGACGTCATATATACGCTTTAGCTCGTCGCTTACATCCCCAACTGCGATCGTTCTCGTAATGTCCGAGCAATACCCATTGTAATATGCGCCAAAATCGAGCGTGACGAGCTCGCCTTTTTCAATGACTTTATTTGTTGCCACCCCATGAGGCAATGCTGAACGCACACCAGAAGCAACAATCATGTCAAAAGACGAGCTTGTCGCACCTTGTTTACGCATAAAAAACTCTAATTCATTTGCCACATCTATTTCACGCACACCCGGGCGAATAAAATCAAGAATATGACGAAAGGCGGCATCGGCAATCTCGGCTGCTTCCTTTAATATCTTAATCTCTGCTTCCGACTTAATCAAGCGCAACTTTTCAACCGCACCGGAAACCGGAACGAGCGTTGCTTTTACTGTTTTTGCATATGATGAAAACGTAGCATACGACATGTCATCTTGTTCAAAACCGAGTTTTTTAATACCTAATCGCTCCACTTGTTTTGCTACTTCTTCAATAAGCGTTTGCGTATGTTGCACAATTTCATATCCTTCAATTTGTCTTGTCGCTTGTTCAACGTAGCGAAAATCTGTAATGAATACGGCGTCTGTTTCGCTAATTAAAACAACACCTGCCGTTCCTGTAAAATTCGTCATATAGCGACGGTTATATTCATTTGTAATAAGAAATCCGTCAATGCCATGTTCATTAAATTGTGCGCGAAGCTTTTGTAATTTATCCAACGTTATTTCCCCTTCCCTTCAACTATATCAAGCAACGCTAAAATCGCCAATCGGTATCCGTTCACACCAAGACCGACAATTTGCCCGGCCGTCACAGGAGCAAGAACAGATTGATGACGAAACGGCTCTCTTGCGTGAATATTTGAAATATGTACTTCAATGACTGGCGTTTGTATGCTTGCAATTGCATCACGCAAGGCATAACTGTAATGCGTAAACGCTCCGGGATTGAAAATGATCCCATCATATAACGATTCCGCCCGATGAATTTGATCAATTAACGCACCTTCATAATTGCTTTGATAGCACGTTAACTCTACTTCATATTCACTAGCAAATTCTGTTAGCTGTTTTTCTAGTTGTGCAAGTGTCGTATGCCCATAAATGTGTGGCTCCCTCATGCCGAGACGATTTAAATTCGGACCGTTTAAAAGGAGGAATCGAGCCATTCCCCCTCTCCCCCCTTTGCTGATGAAAATACATATGGTTATTTTACCACATCGGCCTGTTTTTGTCGCCTCATCTCCGTCACTTCAAAAGAAATGGAATATCCGATGAATACACCATATAAAATGTAAAAGCATACCATCGTGACAACCGTATTTCGCTCAAGTTGTGGAACGGCTTTTAATTGAGGAAAAATCGGATTTAATACGTAAAAAACAAGCACCCATAACCCGATGCCGAAAGCGACACCTGGCCAAATACCTTGACGATTTTTAAAAAAAGCATAGTATACAAACGCGGCAACAACAGAAACAATCCCAATGAACAAAATCGCAATCGTCTGACCGAGCGCTCCGTTTTTCCAATCACCGACTGCCCATGGTTGCAAAATGAAATTTGGCGCTACTTCTGTAAAATGGAAAAAATAAGCACAGTATGCGAGGAAACTCCAAAACACACCTCCAATAAAACCAATCAATGCAACTTTTGCTAAAACAGACATTGGCTTTTCCCTTTTATTTTGTTCGAGTTGTGCGTCTCGTTTCGTTTTTGTTTGCACAGCAATCACCTCCGTTTTTATCTTGTCCAAAATGTTGGATCTCATGTGTATTGTTTCTTATTTTTGGCAACAATACAAATACAAACGATACATCGACCTAGAGGTTTTTATCGTTTTCTTGTAGAATATAAGAAAAAAGAAAATAGGTTGGTGTCTTCTCATGAACAAAAACGTATACGGCGGGCAAGCAGTCATTGAAGGTGTGATGTTTGCAGGGCGCAACCATTCCGTCACAGCTATTCGTCGAAAAGACGGGTCGATAGAATATTTTCACGTTCCGCGCCAAACAAACAAGACGCTTGCTTCATTGAAAAAAATTCCGTTTCTTCGCGGCATTTTTGCGATTATTCAAGCAAGCGCAAACGGGTCAAAACATTTGCAGTTTTCAAGTGAACGATATGATCTTGATCCACATGAAGATGAAACTTTGCAAGCGGAATCGCCATCGAAATGGACGATGATTTTAGGCGTGGCGCTAGTCGGTGTTTTATCGTTCCTATTTGGGAAATTTATTTTCACACTTATTCCTGTATTTTTAGCTGAGTTAACGAGACCGATTTTTTCATCGAATATGGCTCAAATTCTTGTTGAAGGGTTTTTTAAGCTTCTTTTACTTCTAGGTTATATTTACTTTATTTCGCTCACGCCACTTGTAAAACGACTGTTTCAATATCACGGAGCAGAACATAAAGTAATTAATGCCTACGAGCATAGTTTGCCGCTGACCGTTGAACATGTACAACAACAATCGCGCCTTCATTATCGTTGCGGCAGTAGTTTCATTTTATTCACCGTTTTCATCGGCGTATTCGTTTACATGTTCGTGCCAACAGAGCCACTTTGGGTGCGAGTATTGAACCGATTAGCACTCATTCCTGTCGTGCTAGGGCTATCCTTTGAAGTGCTACAAGCAACAAATGCATTGCGACATGTTCCTGTATTACGTTGGCTCGGTTATCCGGGTTTATGGTTGCAACTACTCACCACGAAAGAGCCGACTGATGATCAAGTAGAAGTGGCGATCGCATCATTTCAACGGTTGCTTGAATTAGAGGGAGAAGCGACGAAACAGCAAGAAGAAGTGGTGTAACGATAAAGGAGGTGGATCGATTGCGTCGGCGCCCATTCCCACTTATTACTTTGCTTATTGTATTAGCTATATTTGGCTTGACTTATCGTTTATGGAACGATCCGATTCAATTGTTGAAGCAAGTATTTTTTATCGTGTTTGTTGTAGCTGTTTTTTACGCCATATACAAATGGATACAAAGACAGCGTTTCGATCATTCATATCAAAAAGCGGTTAAACAATCGAAAAAACTCCACCATCAAAAAACGAAGCCGACGTCGAAAAAACAACCGCGCCCAACCGCTTTAAAGAAAAAGCACGCCACCCATTTAACAGTAATTGAAGGCAAAAAAGGAAAGAAAAAAAATCGGGCCTCTTTTTAACCCGATTTTTTTCTTTCATACGTTTAATACGTCCATGTTTTTAAAAATTGTTCCGTCCGCTCTTTTCCAAACGAAATGAGCTTCTTTTTTTCTTCATCTGTCATCGAAAAATCTGTTGCGACAACATGTTTTACAGGAAGAAAAATAATGTTTTTTTCATGACGGCGTGAAATATATCGTTCATCGTGTGCCTCGCGCATCGTTTGAAACAACGCTTCATACAAATCAATGGCATTGTTAATTTTCTTTTTGGCTTTTTGCGCTTGTCTTGCGCTTAGTTTGATGCCTAGAACAGGTCGTTTTTTCCGTTCTTCATCAAATAAAAAAATCGGAAAATTGCTTAGTAAGCCACCATCAACGACGATATGCCTTCCCTCATCCGTCTTTAGCCTCACAGGCTCAAAAAAATAAGGAATACCAACGCTCATTCTTACTGCCTTTGCGACTGAAAACCGAAGCGGATCAATACCGTACTTCGGTAAATCATCCGGCAAAATAAGTATCGTTCCGTTCGTTAAATCCGAAGCGACAACACGCAATCGTTCATGGGGCAAATCAGCAAACGTGTACACCCCTTTTTTACTAAGCTGTTCGGCTACCCACTGCTCAAGTTTTTCCCCTTTATAAAGCCCCATTTTCCAATAAAGAAGAAGCCATTTTAACCAGGCATAAGGAATGATCGTCTGTCGCTCATCAAGAAAATCTGTTAAATTCATCTCTTCCATCATCTTTAATATTTCTTTGCTTGTAAATCCAGACGCAATAAACGAAGCAATGAGTGCCCCAGCGCTCGTACCGGCGAGCCGCTTAAAACGAAATCCTTTTTCTTCAATGGCTTCATATGCTCCAATTAAAGCAAATCCTTTTACTCCGCCACCAGAAAATACGCCATCAATTTCCACGCTCCTCCCCCCTCGCCATATATGTATGAGAAAAGGAGCACATTGAGCATAAAAAACAAAAAAGAACAAGCGTCGCGTTATGCCTGTTCTTGCTCGTTTTGTTTTTGTATGTTGCGAAGCGCTTCAAGACGTGATTCGTCTTCCTCAAAATATTGTACTAAATCGCCAATGCGATCGATCGCATTCCAACTTAAATGATGTTCAATTCCCTCAACATCGCGGTAAATATTTTCTTCGGCTACACCGATAAGACGCATAAATTGCTCGAGCAATTCGTGACGATACACGAGCCGCTTGCCAATTTTTTTACCTTTTGGCGTTAATACAAGCCCTCTGTATTTTTCATATACTAAATATTCATCTTTATCGAGTTTTTGCACCATTTTTGTCACAGAGGAGGGATGAACGGACAATGCCTCGGCAATATCTGATACACGGGCATATCCTTTTTCTTCAATCAATATATAAATTTGCTCAATATAATCTTCCATGCTTGGTGTTGGCATACGTTTCCCTCCTAAACAAACATCCGTAATCATTATGATTATAACATGTTTACCAAGCATGACAACTATTTACGTAAATTTGCATGTAATCGTTCAAATAGCTCAAAATACCCTTCTTCCCAGCCGTCATGCATGTAAATTGGCGCGACGATAAAGCCGAGCGGATAATGAAGCGCTTCGGGCTCAAAATAAACAAGCTGAGGAATAAATGATTTCATTCGATCACCTCAATGTTAGTATGTTTGATTGTCATGAGGTGATGAAATACAATTTTTGTTATTACTCATAATAAAATAAGGAACGGGTTTTTCCCGTCCCTTTTTACATTATAAACCACATTTTAATTGCGCTCCGCAACTTGTGCACGTGTTGCAGCCACCGATTTCTTCGACCGTTCCTTCACGGCATACCGGGCAAATGTTGCCGACTTCTGAACCGATCGTGACGTCCGTTGCGCGTAAATCTGGAATCGTTTCAACAAGCGCAACAGCCCGTTTTTTCGGTTCTTCTGGAAGGAGCTCCAGTTGTTCTTCAACCGCATGTTCTTCCGCTTTTAATGTTAATACTTGCGCATCGCGGCTACCGTCGACATAGACTGTTCCACCTTTTGCGCCGCCTCGCCATAACCGCTCGTACACTTTTTGTACTTGCTCAACCGTATAGCCGCGCGGGGCATTTACCGTTTTCGAGAGACTTGAATCCACCCAACGTTGAATAATGCACTGGACATCGGCATGCGCTTCTGGCGATAAGTCCATGGCGGTTACAAACCAATGCGGCAAGTTGTTCGGATCCGCTTCTGGATGTTTATCTAAATATTCTTGAACGATATCCGCCTTCACTTCAATAAACTTGCCTAGACGGCCGCTTCGATAATAAGAAAAGGAAAAATATGGTTCAAGTCCTGTGGACACGCCGATCATTGTCCCTGTGGATCCAGTCGGAGCAACCGTTAATAAATGCGAGTTACGAATACCGTATTTTAAAATATCTTGACGAATATCTTCCGGCATGTTTTTCATATAACCGGTGTGAATAAACGCTTCGCGCAACTTCATCGTTTCTTCTTCTGTTTCGCCAACTAAAAACGGAAAACTTCCTTTCTCTTTGGCAAGTTCAATCGACGCCCGATATGCCGTTGTTGCAATCGTTTTAAACAGCTCATCAACTAACTGATTACCCTCTTTGGAGCCATACTCTTTTTCACAATAAATAAGTAAGTCAGCTAGTCCCATGACGCCAAGACCGATGCGACGCTCCCCAAGCGCTTGCTTTTTATTTTCCTCAAGGAAGTATGGGGTTGCATCAATAACGTTATCTTGCATACGGACACCGACTTCAACCGTCCGCTTTAATTTTTCATAATCGACAACTTTCTTCTCCTTATCCACCATATTCGCCAAATTAATTGCAGCTAAATTGCACACAGAATAAGGTGCGAGTGGTTGTTCCAGTTATGTTACCCTAGGGGCTTTTTATCCCCTAGTTCTAACGGTTCATTTCCCGTTAGCTCAGCATACATCTTCATTGCACACGCTTTTCATAAATTTAATTAACTCTTTCCTTCCCCGATCTTCTCCAAATACTGATTTTGAGATGACTCTGAGATCTTTAACTTGAAATTCCCTTTCAATATCCCTAATTAAGGATTGAATAGTAGTTTTGATTTTGTTTAAAGGTGTTTTAACAACTATATCTGAGTTTTCTCTTGACCATTTAATAATATATTCCCGTATATTATGGTGTACCTCACTTCTTATTTCAACATATGTGTTTGTGGCATGCCTAATTGCCCGATGACCTGCACAAGTTCGACTGCAAAACTTTTGTTTTGAAGTAATGATAACTTTAAATATCTTTCCACACTCTTCACAAGTTCTGGTTTCTCTTGGCTTTTTTATTTTTCCTTTCTGAGCTAAACCTGACTTTTTTAATCCTTCCAACATTCTTTGTTTTGCTATACCATTAGATAGCCATAAGCTTCTAGTATGCTCTCCTATTTTCTTTTTAGTTTCCTCGTCATGTTTTAAATTATAATGACCATTAAGTTCACCATAAGCGACTTTACTAATAGTGGTATTTTCTGATTTTATCCATTCCTCAATAGTTGATGTTAAAGAAAAAGGCAATGTTTTATACAAGTCAAGCAGCTCTTCATAAGAGATTAGTTCACACTTTATATGATGCTGTTCCTCAATAATATTCAATGCTTCTCTCGCATTCTTTTTTGCGTCTTTACTTCTCGATTTAATTTCCACTATTTTAACAAGTTTTCCTTTTTGATCATATAAGAAGAAGTCGGGTTTATACAATTTATATCCAATATCAAATACACAATCTTCGTAGCTCCAAGGAATTGAGTGATGATCAAGATATTTGGCATACGCATATTCATATGAGCTCCGTAAATAATGTCCTTTATAAAAACCTGCATATCCCCTGTTCATAACGCCACCTTAATTCTCTTTAAATACGAATAATAATTAAAGCGTGTGCAATGCTGCGGCCTCGTGGGTGGATTATATTCTGCTTTCGCAGGTTCACCACCTATGCGTTGCCCCTGACTGAGTTTTTAGGCTCAGCCTTCGGTTCGGGTTAGCATCTCAGCCTCCCCGCTTAATTCCGCAGTTTTTTACGTGAGGCGATTATTCACCACACGGATTTGTTGCGACTACTTTTTGTCCGTACGCTCTTGCATTCGTCATGTCGTTGGCGTTGTCGATAAAGAAAATGCCTGGTTCTGCTGAATACGTTGCGCAAATGTTAATGAGCTTCCATAGCTCTCGCGCGCGAATTTTTCGATAGACGCGAACGCGATAGCCCATTTTCTCCCATTCGCGCACATCGCCGACTTCGTGCCATTTTTCGTTGTAGATGCGCATTTCTTCTTCCGAATACGTCTCAACATCTGGAAAGCGCAATTCGTATTCTTCATCGTTTTCTACTGCCTGCATAAACTCTTTCGTTAAGCAAACAGAAATGTTCGCTCCTGTTAAAAAGTCCGGATTGTGCACGCTATACGTACCGCCTGTCCGCAACTTTTCTTCCGCGTCTTTAATAATTTTTTCGCTAAAACCCCCGTATCCTGGGATGTTTTTATAGTTGACGATTCCTTGATACATCGCGCGCTCTTGTTCAGTAAGTGGCGTAAATTTTAATTTTTCTCTCGCTGCTTTTTGAATGCCTTCATCCTCTGTATTTTCAAGCAAGTAGCGCAAAATGCGCGGATTTTGCATTTTTGAAATAATAAATTCAATAATGTCCGGATGCCAATCGGCTAGCATAATCATTTGAGCGCCACGGCGCGAGCCACCTTGTTCGACAAGATGGGTTAATTTCGCGATGTCGTCAAGCCATGATACGGATCCGGACGATTTTCCGTTCACTCCGCGCGCGAGTGTGTTACGTGGACGAAGGGTAGAACCGTTCGTTCCTACACCACCGCCCCGGCTCATGATTTCCATCACCTGTTTGCGATGTTCAGAAATGCCTTCGCGCGAATCTTTCACAAATGGCATAACATAACAGTTAAAGTACGTCACTTCTGTTCCAGAACCTGCACCGTACAATACGCGACCAGCTGGAACAAAATTAAGGTTGACGAGCTGTTCATAAAATTTTTCAAACCACTCTTGCCGCTTTTCTTCTGTTTGTTCCACCGCAGCGAGCCCGGTTGCGTTCCGCTTCGCAATTTGTTCATAATAAATTTCTAACGGCTTTTCAATGACATCGAGGGAGCGAACAACGATCCCTGTTTTCGCCTCTTCTCCTTCCAACACATGGCGATACTCTTCCTCAACAAGTACATGCGCCTTTTTCTTTTCCCAGTCAAGCTCGACAATAAATCCAAGACCACGCGCCGGAAACTTCGGATCTTCCTTTACCGTCAAAACGACAAAATCACCGACGCTTAGCGTCAACTTTTCCGTATCCTTGAACGAATAACGATCGAGCATAACTAAACGTGACACACCTTTATATGTAATGTGCATCTCAGAAGTAATTGGGTGCACTTGCGGAAACAGGCGAATGTCTTCGTTCAACTTGTCCACATTCACCATCATTTTTTCAGAAAACGCAACCGTCATGTTTACCTCTCCTCTACCAACATAATCTTACTACATTAAACTACCATATATCGACAACAAGAATCAATAAAAAAATCAATATGTAGTACGATTTTTTACAAAACACATACTACATATTGATAATTAAGTCAAGTGTTTTTTTGTTTGTCAAGAGGAAAATTTACCGTTTAAAATTCCATTCATCCGTTTCATATTTATTCCTTGCCAATTGCTGAACGTAAGAAAGCTCATCATCGGTTAATTCGTACCGCTCAAGCTGAATGTTCAAACCTTTTTCAAAACCTTTAAAAAATGCTTCTTTCGCCTCATCGATTGTCACGTTGCGCCCCGTTAACTCGTTGATGGCGACCGCCTTATGTTTAAAATTTTGTCGCAATCTCTCTTTAACCCGCTCATTCGGATATTTAAACAAACGAAACAGCATCTCCTCGTCTAAATCCAATAAAATGGAGCCATGCTGTAAAATGACGCCTTTTTGTCGCGTTTGTGCGCTCCCTGCCACTTTTCTTCCTTCGACGACGAGCTCATACCAAGAAGGAGCATCGAAGCAAACGGCCGAACGTGGGTTTTTCAAATCCGCTTTTTCTTCTTCTGTTTTCGGTACAGCAAAATACGCATCAAGGCCCAAAAAGCGAAAACCTTCTAAAATGCCTTGCGAAATGACGCGATACGCTTCCGTCACCGTTTGTGGCATGGCTGGATGCGCCTCTGACACAATCACGCTATACGTCAACTCTCGATCGTGAAGCACGCCCCGTCCACCTGTTGGCCGTCTGACAAAGCCAAGTCCATACGTCTTTACTGCTTCCATATCGATTTCTTTTTCAACTTTTTGAAAATATCCAATTGAAAGCGTCGGTGGATTCCAACCGTAAAAACGGATCGTCGGCGGAATTTTCCCTTCACTATGCCATTCCAATAGCGCCTCATCAAGCGCCATGTTAAACGCTGGGGAACAATTGCCTGAGTCAATGAATCGCCATACTTCTTTTTCCATCTACCCCACCCTTTCCTCTATCATTTTATAGTGTACCAAACGTCATAAGTCAATGGAAAATGCTTTGCTTCTTGTCCAAAACATTTATATAATAGACGTGGCAACGATGAAAAAAAGGAGGGGCATCATGACAACGGTTCTTATTATTCTCGGAGCAATTATTGTGTACGCGGTCATTACATACTTTTACCAAAAGAAAATTGTTACGACGCTTACGGAAGAAGAATTTCGGGCCGGCTACCGAAAAGCACAACTCATCGACGTACGTGAACCAGATGAATATGCTGCTGGTCATATTTTAGGGGCGCGCAATATTCCGCTTTCACAGCTTCGTTTGCGCATGAAGGAATTGCGTAAAGATCAACCGATTTATTTATATTGCCAAAGCGGACTCCGCAGTGGCCGCGCTGCCCAAATGCTATACCGAAAAGGATATCGTGACTTATACCACTTAAAAGGTGGCTTCAAAATGTGGACAGGAAAAGTGAAGAAAAAATAAGGTGCCAAGCATTTTTGCTTGGCACCTTATTTTTGATAGCGTAAAATGGGCTTGCGGGCAGCGGTTGTTTCATCTAGACGTTTCACAACCGTTGTATGAGGCGCTTCTTGAACGATTTCCGGCGTTTCCTCCGCTTCTTTTGCGATTTGAATCATCGCATCAACGAAGGCATCGAGCGTTTCTTTAGACTCGGTTTCTGTCGGCTCGATCATCATGCACTCTTCAACGATCAACGGGAAGTAAATCGTCGGCGGATGATATCCGAAATCAAGCAAACGCTTGGCGATATCAAGCGTGCGCACTCCTAATTTCTTTTGTCGCTTGCCTGACAAGACAAATTCGTGTTTGCAATGACGGTTGTATGGCAAATCGTAATATTCCGCTAAGCGGCGCATCATGTAGTTTGCGTTTAATACCGCATATTCTGTTACAGCCTTTAAGCCGTCCGGGCCCATCGAGCGAATGTACGTATAGGCGCGAACGTTAATGCCGAAGTTGCCATAAAACGGCTTCACACGTCCGATCGCTTGTGGTCTGTCATAGTCGAAATAGTAGCCGTTTTCTCCTTTTTCGACTGTTGGCTTTGGTAAAAATGGAATGAGCTCAGCCTTCACACCAACTGGACCTGAACCGGGGCCACCACCACCATGCGGACCGGTAAATGTTTTATGAAGGTTTAAATGCACGACATCAAAACCCATGTCCCCTGGTCTTGCTTTACTTAACACCGCGTTTAAATTCGCACCGTCATAGTACAACTTGCCACCTGCAGCATGCACGATTTCTGCCATTTCTAAAATGTTTTCTTCAAATAATCCGAGCGTGTTTGGGTTTGTAAGCATGAGTGCTGCTGTATCCGGGCCGACAACGCGACGTAAATCGTCTAAATCAACGAGCCCTTCTTCTGTCGATTTGACCGTGACCGTTTCAAATCCCGCCACCGTTGCTGAAGCAGGGTTTGTTCCATGGGCTGTATCAGGGACGATGACTTTCGTTCGGTTGTAATCACCGTTTGCTTCATGATAGGCACGAATCATCATAAGCCCTGTCCATTCGCCATGCGCGCCAGCTGCTGGTTGCAACGTCACCGCATCCATACCGGTAATTTCTTTCAAATGTTCCTGTAAGTCATACATTAATTCAAGTGCCCCTTGTACCGTTTCTTCCGGCTGAAGCGGATGAATGTGGGCAAATCCAGCAAAACGGGCAACATTTTCGTTTATTTTCGGGTTATATTTCATCGTACAAGACCCAAGCGGATAGAAGCCAGAATCGACTCCATGATTGCGTTTGGATAACGCTGTATAATGGCGCATAATGTCAAGCTCTGATACTTCTGGGAGGTCTGCTGCTTCTTGGCGAATGTAATCGTTTGGAATCACTTGTGCGACGTCGATCGCCGGTACATCTAGCTCGGGCAAGCTGTACCCTATGCGTCCTGGCTTGCTTAACTCAAAAATAAGCGGTTGGTCTTTATGCATGATAATCCCCCAATTCTTTTACAAGCATGTCAATTTCTTCTTTCGTCCGCAATTCCGTTACCGCAATTAACATACAATGTTGCAGTTCCGCATAATCACGACCAAGGTCATAGCCTCCGATGATTCCTTTCTCCAATAGCTTTTTATTTACTTCTGCTACCGGTTTGCTTAGACGGACGACAAACTCATTGAAAAACGGCCCTGAAAACACGACATGAAAACCAGCGTTTACGAATGCTTCTTTCGCATAGTGCGCTTTTTGAATGTTCATCGTCGCCATTTCTTTGACGCCACGTTTGCCGAGGGCGGTCATGGCTACCGATGCAGCAAGCGCATTTAACGCTTGGTTAGAGCAAATATTTGATGTTGCTTTATCGCGACGAATGTGTTGTTCGCGCGCTTGTAACGTCAACACAAAACCACGGCGGCCTTCTTCATCTGTCGTTTGTCCAACGAGACGCCCTGGAATTTTGCGCATGAGCGCCGATTTTACTGCAAAATAACCGCAATGCGGACCGCCAAATTGCGTTGGAATACCAAAGACTTGTGCATCGCCAACAACGATGTCTGCCCCGAACTGACCAGGTGGTGTCAATATTCCTAGAGCAAGCGGATTGCTTGCGACAACAAACATTCCTTTATGTGCATGAGCGATTGGCTCAATGTCCTTTAACGGTTCAATTTGCCCAAAAAAGTTCGGATATTGTACGATGACACATGCCACATCTTCATCCATCTCTTCTTGTAGCACTCTAATATTTGTCACACCGTTTTCATACGGAATTTCTACCACTTCTAACCCCGAACCTTTGGCGTATGTTTTCACAACCTCGCGATATTCTGGATGCACTGCGCTAGATAACAACACTTTTTTCTTTTTCGTATGCGCGGCGCTTAATAACGCAGCTTCAGCTAGCGCCGTTCCGCCATCATACATCGATGAATTCGCGACATCCATACCCGTCAGCTCACAAATCATCGTTTGATATTCAAAAATGGCTTGTAGCTCACCTTGCGAAATTTCCGGTTGATACGGCGTATACGCAGTATAAAATTCTGAACGTGAAATAACGTGATCAACGATCGTTGGAATATAGTGATCGTACACCCCTGCACCTAAAAATGAAGGATGCGTCTTAATATCGACGTTTTTCGCAGCAAGCGCCATGAGTTCTTTCATTAACTCCGGCTCTGATTTGGCTCGCTTAATGTTATACTCCCCTTGAAAACGGACGCTTTCAGGGATATCTGCAAACAGTTCATCAATGGACTGTACCCCGATCGTTTGTAGCATTTGTTGTTTATCTTCTTCCGTCATTGGCAAATAACGATGAAGCATGACTCTCTCTCCTCACATTATTTTGTGCGCTTATAAAACGGTGTCGCCACCACTTTCGCTTTTAATCGTTTTCCGCGAATATCGACTTCCACTTCTGTATGAAGCGCGGTATATGTTGTTGAAAGCAGTGCTAAACCGATATTTTTTTTCAACGTTGGCGATTGCGTTCCTGTCGTCACGACCCCAACTTGTTCTCCGTTTACATATACCGCATATCCGTGACGCGGAATGCCTTTGTCAATCATTTCAATACCGACGAGCTTGCGTGCCGTTCCTTCTTCCTTTTGTTTTTTCAATACTTCTTTTCCGAAAAAGTCGACGTCTTTATTCGTTTTGACCGCAAATCCAAGCCCAGCTTCAATCGGCGTAATGTCACTTGCCAACTCTTGCCCATAAAGCGGTAAGCACGCTTCAAAGCGAAGCGTATCACGCGCACCAAGTCCGCACGGAATTACCCCTTCTTCTCTTCCTGCCTCTAAAATGGTGCGCCAAACGGTTTGCGCATCTTCTGCCCGACAATATATCTCAAATCCATCTTCCCCTGTATATCCTGTCCGCGATACGAGCGCTTCAACCCCGGCAACACGTATACCATCAGCAAAAGAGAAAAATTTCATTGCAGACAAATCAGTAGCTGTTAATGTTTGTAATACTTTCTCAGCAAGCGGTCCTTGAAGCGCTAATTGTGCGATATCGTCGGAAACGTTGACGACTTCCACATCACCAAATACATGCTCCTGAAGCCATGCAAAGTCTTTTTCAATATTTGCAGCATTCACTACAAGGAGATAATGATCGTCCGCCTTTTTATAAATCAACAAATCATCAACCGTTCCGCCATCTTCATAACACATGAGCGTATATTGGGTGCGACCGTCCGTTAATTTGGCAACATCGTTTGTCATCATTTTTTGTAAAAAAGGAAGACTATCCTTCCCCTTCACTTCAAATTCGCCCATATGTGACACGTCAAATAATCCTGCTTTCGTCCTTACTGCCTCATGTTCTTCTTTAATGCTTGAAAACTGCACCGGCAATTCCCAACCACCGAAATCAATCGTTTTTGCGCCATGCTCTACGTACAAAGGAAATAACGGCGTTCTTTTTAACATATGCTCCCTCCTTGTTCATAAAAAAAGACAGACGACCCCCATATTGTCATATGGTAGTCTCTGTCCTTTCACCTGAAAGTTTCCCTATATGCATAGGTGTCCTCGTGGGTGGTTCACATGCGTGAACGCTCTCCAGAGCCGCGTCAAACAAGAGTTCTTTTGCCTGAGAGATTCGTGTTTCCACTTGCTCCTTCGGCGCTACATCTCGTAGTCTCTCCCCTTGTTATCATCCGCCTGTATACAATTGTCTTCCTTGTGCCAAACTACACGTAAACGTATAAATAAAATAATTTTACAAACTTTCTTACGTTTTTTATTATCTTATAACTTCTCGTTTGTCGCAACATCTTTTTATAAATAAAATACGTAAATTAAACAAAGTTTAAACAAAAAATGTTCGGAAAATGAGGGATAATTATGAACGTTACAATACATTGGGAGAGAAGTTGGAAGGATGAATTTATTACGCGCATGGAACGCGATGGCCCGTGGGCAAATTGGGAATTGTACGAACTGGCACGCGAAGCTGCCGAGGCTTTAGCTATTCCTCAGTTTGATGGGCTACAAGCTCCAAAACATTTGCCGCATATGACAATTTTACCTCATCAATATGAAGTGGCGCGCCAAGTTGTCGAAGAAATGAACGGGAAAGCCATTTTAGCTGATGAGGTCGGACTCGGAAAAACAATTGAAGCTGGATTAATTTTAAAAGAATATATGATTCGCGGTCTTGTAAAAAAAGCGCTTATTCTCGTTCCTGCTTCACTCGTTTCACAGTGGGTGCAAGAATTAAACGAAAAATTTTTTATTCCTGCCGTTGCCCAAAAGAAAAGTTACGTATGGGAGCAATGCGACGTCGTCGTTTCATCGATTGATACAGCGAAAAAAAGCCCCCATCGAGAAATCATTTACGAGCAAGCTTATGATATTGTCATTATTGATGAAGCGCACAAATTAAAAAACAATAAAACGAAAAACTATGAATTCGTTCAAGGATTGAAAAAGAAATTTTGCTTATTGTTAACGGCAACACCGATTCAAAACCGTGTTGAAGAAATTTTCCACCTCGTTTCTCTGCTGAAGCCAGGGCATTTAGGAAATGCTGAACAATTTCAAAAAAGATATGGAAAATTGCGTACGCTACATGATGATGCTCATTTGAAAGAGCTTATTCGCAAAGTGATGATTCGGCATCGTCGCCATGATACGGGAATTGAATGGACAAAACGGCATGTTGAAACAGTTTTTATCGATTTTTCCGAAGCGGAGCGAAACGTATATGAGGCCATTCAACAATTAAAACGCGCACAACCTCTTTTTTCAGATGCATCGTTATCACACATCACTTTGCTGCGTGAAATATGCAGCAGTAAAGAAGCACTTTTTTGTACGTTAAAAGGAATGCTTGAGCGACAACCTGACATAGAAGCAACGATCGGTACATTACTACAAAAGATGAACGATATCACGGAACATACAAAAGCAAAAAAAGCGCTTGAACTCATTCAAAAAATAAATGATAAAGTCATTGTGTTTACGGAGTATCGAGCAACACAATTGTATTTACAATGGTTTTTCAAACAACACGGCATTTCTTCCGTACCGTTTCGCGGTGGGTTTAAACGAAGTAAAAAAGATTGGATGAAAGAGTTATTCCAACATCGCGCACAAGTGCTTATCGCCACAGAAGCTGGTGGGGAAGGAATTAACTTACAGTTTTGTAATCATGTCATTAACTATGATTTACCGTGGAATCCCATGCGTCTTGAACAACGAATCGGACGCGTTCACCGTCTCGGTCAAACAAAGGATGTAAACATTTACAATTTCGTCGTGCGCCATACGGTCGAAGAACATGTATTTATGCTGCTATATGAAAAAATTCGTTTGTTTGAACGGGTCGTTGGCGAACTAGACGATATTTTAATGAAACTAACATCTCCATCGTTCTCAAATCATGTCGAGCGGATCATTGCCCAATCGAAAAGCGAAGGGGAACTTAAAATAAAAATGCAAAATGTTCTAGAAATTTTAACAAATATGGAGGATAGCGCCCATGCAGCAACATGATATCCAATCATTTCTCGAGCGTTTTTTCGCCGCTACCCATTGTCCCGTTTTAGAGCGCAGCGATGGGCATATACGCGTTCAATTGACTGTCGACATGGACAAACAATTAATGAATCGCCCGTTTTATTGGCATTACGTCGAACGAATTGGCGCAAGTGGCGAACCGTTGCAACTATCGCTCATCACAAAACAATCTACACGTGAAAAAGGGGAGTACATTCATTTTGGCTCCCCACGCCTTCATCAAATTTTTTCTGTTGCTAAAATGAATGGCCGTTTCGTTCGCCTTTACGAACGAGTGAGCGGACGATCCGTTGCGCTTCATCCGTGGCTTCACGTGAACGTACTCATCTCATATGAATGCGATCGGAAACAAGATCGTTTATTGTCGTTAGCTATTCATCTCATTAGCGGAACGATCGTTGAGGCGTTTTATGATGTGTTAAAAGAAAAAAAGTGGACCGCCACTGTACCTGATTATTGCTTTACGATTTCCCCGCTTATTAAACCGATTCATGGCCTTGCGCGACTTGAGGCGTACATCGAGCGCATCATTGCATCAGAAACGCATGAGTGGGCAAACGAAGCGCGGGCACGCTGGGAAGAAGATTTAGCGCTATTGCAACACTTTTACGAAGGTGTAGAAGAAAAAAGAGAAGAATATGAAAGCGAGAAAGAAGCATTGCGCCAAAGATATGAGCCGAACATTCACATTTCTATCATTAACGGTGGCCTATTTTATTTGGAAGCGAAATAAGGCTAGACATAGCCTTATTTCCGCTTAAATAAAAGCATAACTGCATATGGAATGACACCGAACCAACGATATAAGAACGGCTGCTTTTGTTGTTTTTTTAACTGTTTTTTTTCCTGTCTTTTTCTTTTCCGTTCTTCCTTCGGTTGATCTAAATACCGCACAACTTGTTCCGTCATAAATTTGACGTAGTCGTTTCCGGCCATCGCTCATCACCTCAACGCTAGTATCGTCAAAAATGAGGCGTTTTAAGCATGAACACAATGCTTTGTACGATATCATCTACCGTGCGATTTGTTGTATCAATCGTCATATGCGCTTCCTTATACCAAGGGAGTCTTTGTTCAAATAACTTTTTTATTTGTTCCTGCTTATTTTTCATAATCAATGGCCGAGTAGCATCATCAGCTAGACGACGAAACAGTTCATGTAATTCACAATGCAAGTAAATGACAATACCATGGGCGCGCATAAACTGACGATTTTCTTCTTGAATGACAATTCCACCACCTGTCGTAACAATCACATGTTCTGTTGGCAACTGTCTTAATATTTCCCGTTCATACGCCCGAAATGTTTCTTCCCCTTCTTCCGAAAAAATTTGGGCAATCGTCTTGCCAGTTTGCTGTTCGATGTACGTATCTGTATCAATGACCGGGACACCTAATACTTCCCCTAATCGTCTTCCAACCGTCGTCTTCCCTGCTCCCATGAATCCTGTTAAATAAATCGCTCTCATCTTCTCTCCCTCTCTAATACAATTCTTTCCATTCGGTTATGTCGTTTGTGGATGCATCAAATTGACATTGGACGTCATAACGAAATTGCGCATTCGTCACACATGATATAGTGACAAACCAAACAACTTCACTACCTCTCTTTGCTGTATATGTCGCTTGACCGTACGAAAATGATACCGTTTTGCTTAATGATGACACGTTTTCCGGTGCATTTGCAAGCGTTTGTTTCATATGAGAAAGCGTCTGTTTCATCAAATAATCTGCTTCATACCACTTTTTTTCTTCTTCGAAAAACTGTATTTCTGTATTGTACAATGCGACAGAATAAAGAAAAAGAGCGCTGATCAATAATGCGCACATAATAGTAAATGGAAAAATAACACCTCGTTCATTCTCGATGTTAGCGAAAAATCGGAATAAACGCCTCATACGAATCCCCCTTATCTGTTAGCACGTGAATACGAATCCCCCCCTTCTCTTTTTCGTAACGTACATGCTGAATAAATTGAAGCATAATTTCATGACCTGTGGCGTTTACGCGGCGACGAATGAGAGTTCCATACTTTTCATACGTCACGCGTTCTCCTTTCCATTTATCGAATTGAATGGTCGTCCCATATATACGAACGTCTCTCGATTCCCTTACTTCCATTTTCGCTTGCTGAATAAAAACAAGCCATTCAAAGTAGTGAAACTTTCCGCGCTTTATCGTATGATTCGATGCTAAATGAAACAATGTGACCAATAAAGATAAAATAATAAAAAAAGCTGCTAGCGACATCAATACTTCAATTAACGTGAAACCTTTTTCTCTTTTCTTCATTGCAACAATGGCTCACATCTTTCTTTTGTTCGTTTCAACCTATCTTCCCAACGGATGCACCGTTCATTCGATCGCGTAAACAGCGAAAATGTATGGTTTTCCCGGACAATAGCTGTTTCATTGTCAACCTGTCCATTCATCATTGCCTCATATAAAATTTGATTCGCAATTGTTTCTACCTTTTTATTTTCTCGCTCTACCATAATAATTGTCCAATTAGCGACGATGATCGCGATCAAACCGCCCCATAAACTAAGTGAAACGAGCAGCTCAAAAAGTGTAAAACCGTTACAATTTTTGTGCATACAATCGTCCTTTCCCTAATTGAAAAACGATTTTATACTTTTTATTTCCGTATGCAACAAGCAATGTTCCCGCTTTATTGATATGACCATTCGGATAATACATTAGCGGCGGAGATAATGTAGCGAGTTGAAATTGAAAAGGGGATGGGAAGGAGCGAACGAGCAATTCCTTCCCAAACGTCCCTCCTTCTTTCACTTGATAGCGGCATGTGTCGAAATGAAATATGATCGTGACCGTCTTTTTCCGACTCATCGCATATTGTTGTGCATATAGCATGTCGTTGCTAAACTGTTCTAAAAAATATTGCAACTGCCGCTCGGCCATTGTTTGTTGAAGTGGTGGAACGATAAAAGCCATGATCGTTGTCACAATAAAAAGAACGATTAACATTTCGATTAACGTAAACCCTCGTTCATTCACTTTGTAAAACGTTCCCTTCACTCGTAATAACGATCGCTTTTCCATTTGGACAACGGTTGCTTTCGATATATTTACCATCTACTAACTGTTGCACTGTCGGAATTGAACCGTGTTCCATTTCGTATGCTTTCACTTGAGACTGAACCATCTTTATAAACGCGGAGCACCCTTTACTGTTAATCATACTGTTATGTTTTGTCACATTTGGGATCGTAATTAAAATTAAAATGGTAATAACCATTAGCACAATTAACATTTCGATTAACGTAAATCCTTTTTCATTGCGCATACATATCCCCCCTTATATGTGATTTAACAGTTGAAAAACAGGCCATAACATAGCCACATACATGAAGATGACAAAAATGCCGATACAACTGAGCAACAACGGTTGGATGATATACACGATTTTTTTTATACGATTTTCTAATTTTTGTAACGAAAATTGACTGTAATGAAACAATTCTTGAACTAATTCACCATTCGACTGACCGTGACGAATGACAACAGGAAGCTCCTTTTCGTAATACTTCCGCCGCTGAATGATTTCGTCCAGCTTTTCGCCTGCACATAGCTGTTGTTGAATTATTTTTGCTTCTTCTTTCAATAACGGGAGATGAGGTTGTTCCATAAAGATTTGCAGCGCCTCATAAATAGATAGCCCCCCTTTTAGTAAGTGACTTAATTGCAAAGAAAACACTTGTGTATGAAAAGAGACGATCCAAGAACGAACGAGCGGCAATTTCATAAACAAATCCATTTGTTTGTAAATCGGCCAAGAACGAATGAAAAGAAAGTAAAATGAAACGATAAAAAGAACGATTATAAGCATAGCTGAAAGTATACGTGGAAGCCATACAGCGGCAGCAAAAATGAAAGTAGAAAAGGGAGAACGAGCATGAAACGAAGAAAGAAGTTGAGAAAACTGCGGAGCTAATACTTGCTGAAATATAAGAAACATCACCACACAAAAGCCGAACAAAAACAACGGATAGCGCATTATACGCCTCACTTGTTCAACGTAACGCGCCCTCATGTGACCGATTTCCCCGGCTTCGATGAATCCTTGGGCAAGTTGTCCATGTTGTTCTGCAAAAAATAAATATCCTAAAAGATGATGATGGAATTTCATGCGAGCAAAAGCGGCGTGAATAGGCATCCCCCCTCGTAACGCATGTATGCAATCATCTACATCTCGTTGTTTGGCAACAGGTTGTTGAATTTGCAAAAACTCGATAGCTTGAGCAAGCGAATACCCTTTACTAAGCAATTTGCCAAGCTGAATAAAGAAAGTGCTTTGCTCTTGTAACGACCAATTACAACGTCGCTTCATCTAACAACCAACTTTCAATCATGCTTTCATGTAAAAAACCGAGCGCAATACCTTTTTTAATGACATCTTTCAATCGGGTATACATATATGTCGCCTTCTCTCCTCTCGCTGCTCGCATCGCTTTTGCTAGTTCGCTCCCATACAGCAGCTCATAAATGCCGACTCTCCGAACAGGGCGATATTGACGACAAAAAGGGGAACACTCTCCTTCACAAAATGGACATTTCAACTGTACGAGACGCTGCGCTGTCACTCCGACTAACGTTTGCGCCATTTCTTGAAACGGCACCCCAAACTCAAGAAGGCGATAAATCGCTCCAACAGCATCTTTTGTATGCATCGTTGTCAATACAAGATGTCCGGTTAACGAGGCTCGAACGGCAATTCGCGCGGTCTCCGCATCACGAATTTCGCCGACCATAATAACGTCAGGGTCGTGTCGAAGAATCGCTTTTAACCCTGCCGCGTACGTAATTCCTGCCTTTTCATTTACTTGCACTTGCAACATATCTTCCGCTCGCTTTTCCACAGGATCTTCAAGGGTAATGACGTTGCGCTGAAAATGATGGCGACATACGTTTAATAAACTATACAATGTCGTCGTTTTCCCTGATCCAGTAGGTCCTGTAAAAATAATTAATCCATGAGCATAGTTTAATAACGATAGCAACTTTTTCACTGTCGAAGGAAATAAAGCGAGCTGTTTGAGCGGAAGAAACGAGTGTAATGGAAGCAAGCGGATGACTAAGCTTTCGTCATAAATGGTGGGCAATGTCGATAAACGAAGATGTACAGTCGTGTGGGAGATATTCATTTCCATCGCTCCGCTTTGCGGACGACGGCGTTCCCCGATATCCATATCAGCGAGAAATTTAAAATGTGCCAGCAAGCGTTCACACGTTTGTTTGGACAACACGTTTTTCGTAACAAGCATCCCTCCTAACCGAAATTGCACGAGCACATCTTGTTTGCGCGGAACGATGTGAATGTCGGAAGCTTGAAGCATACAAGCTTCTTCAATAAGTCGATCAGCTAACTGTTCAATAGACAGCAACTCCATCCCCCTTTCCCATTTTCTCGTCCTCTTTATTCAACATATTTCGTCAAATTCCTTCTTGATTCGCAAAAAATTCAAAAAAATATTCACCCATATGCGGGTGAACGTCAAGACACACATACACGGCGATATTTTTTCGCCATGTTTTTTAATGCCGATGGATTGTAGCCAAAACGATCCGTTTGCCATCTGTTACAATCGGGCAGCGAAGCAAACGAGGCTCTTTCACAAGCAAGTCAACAACTTTCGATAATGGCCACTCTTCAACATTGTCAACGAGCTTTTTAAATGATTGACCGCGCGTTGCTAAAATTTCACCTAAACCTTCCGTTGTTAATGACAACAAATGCAATAGTTCTTTATATGTCGGTGTTTCCCGAAACAAATGACGCTCACGAAATTCAATATTGTTCGCACATAGCCACTTCTTTGTTTTTCGACACGATGTGCAGCTTGGGTACGTATATACAGTCAGCACGACAAACATCCATTTCCACCATTGTTATATATATTGTATAACTTTTGTATAACTTTCGTGTAGAAAATTGTTTTAAAACTTTGTGAACGTTAGGAAAAGATAAGAAGAAAGTTTTATATATACATTTTCATTGTAGAAATAGATGTATTATAATGTAAATAACCGAACATGTAGGAGTGAGACAAGATGGATCAAGTATTGAAAATTACAAGCGTCCTTGCCGATCCGACTCGTTACGAAATTTATCAGTATATCGCTAGAAAGCATCAAGAAGTTACCGTTCAAGAAATTGCAGATGCTTTCCATATTCATCCGAACGTTGCCCGTCTCCATTTAACTAAGCTCGAAGATGTCAATATGCTTGTATCTGAAACAAGGAAAACAGGAAAAGGCGGAAGACCGAGTCGACTATATCGCCTATCCGATGATGTCATCCAACTTCATTTTCCGTTTCGTGATTATCAGTTATTATCGAAAATTGCTATTCAAGCGATGATGAAACTCGGGGAAGCGGGGAAACACGCACTGTATGAAACAGGAAAGTTATTCGGACAAGAGCTTGTACAACAACACGTCCAATCGATGCAAACGCTTGACCAATTAAGCGTTCAAGAGAAAATGACCATTTTACAAAAAGCAGCAGAAGCAGCAGGGTTTTATCCAACGTTCCATTATAGTGAAAGTCAAGGAAAAATTTATTTTGAAATTTTCAACTGTCCGTTTAAAGAGTTAGCGTTCACACATCCTGATTCCGTCTGCTATATGCATAACGCGTTTTTAAAGGGAATGTTAGAAGTATTGTTCACAAATGCTGAGCTGATCACAGAAGACATTATGCCATCTGGCTGCAATTCATGTACGTATCAAGCCGTTCTTAAAAAATAGAACGTTTACACAACCATTTGAAGTACATTATAATAAGTAAGGGAAACGGTCAGAGAAGGAGGGATACATATATGGATCGTATGTTCCGCGTCTTATCATTTTGGACAGGTATTTTCGCTGTCATGTTTTATCTTGGCCATATGTATACAACGTCATTATTGTTCCTCGGCCAAACTGGATTCTTTCTTTTGTTAAGCTACTTAAAATTAACAGAAAGAATGTACATTTATATTTTCGGCGCGTATTTAACAGTCTTTTTCGCCGGATTTACGTATTGGACGACATTTATGATGGTTCCAGGCGTGGGCGAATAAAAAAAGCGATGAGGCACACTCATCGCTTTTTATGTCAAAATGGGGATATTCATTTTCTTCTGTTGAACCATCACTTGAAACGCGCTCCCGATGTCGCTCATCACTAACGAACGAATCGCACGGTTATACCGACTTTTCTCTGAAAATGGATCCGGATCATCATGATCGATCAATTGATTAAAAATGCCTGCCTTTAATAAAAACTCATCTTGGCGCCATAAATGCGTAAATGTCCAACCAACTTGTTCTCCGTAAAACCGCAAAGCATCCCACTGAACATGCGTCGTTATATCCATGTCTCCTGGATAGCGAAGTGGGTCGTTGATGAGCTGATGGTGATAATACCCTCGTAAACTTCCTTGTCTCCTTAAAGGATGTTTCCACTCCTCATCTGTATACCCGTAATCAACCGTAAAAATGATCGCTCGTTCGATCGCATCATTTAACTGAAAAATAAACGTTTTCATCGCTAATGGAACTTCAAAACGCTGTCCATCGACAAGATCGATGTTTCGTTCGGCTAAATATTGAGCAATTTCTTCATTTTCAAGCGGGGCGTATTGTTCAACAAGCTTATCGCCTTCTACCGCCACAAAACATTCATATATTTGTCCATTTCGCTTCTCAACGACGTGAACAGGAAACGCATCAAACAATTCGTTACTAAACACAATCCCGGAAAAAGAAGACGGCAGCTCTGTTAGATTGGAAACGATATGTACGTGATCGGCGAATGAAGCGAGCATTTCTACTTGTTTTTCGCAATGATACGGACTCGCCTCTACAATCGTATAACGACCGTTAGAAAACGTTTTAGGCGACTGGCGCTGCCATTGATCTAACACCGCATAAGCGAATCGTCCTGTTCCTCCACCTATTTCGCATACATGTGGCGGAACGTCATACGTTTCTATCAAACGAATAAACAAATTGGCAAATACATGTCCGATGACATTCGCTACGTTGCTCGTCGTAATAAAATCTCCTGCACGACCAATTTTTTCTCTTTTTTTCATGTAATATCCGTACTGTTCATCATACAATACGAGTTCCATATATTGTGCATAAGATAAACGTTTATGCTTCATTTTTTCTAACATTTTTATTCGCACCCTTTTTCACTATTGACATAGTGTTAAATTTGTTATATTGTTAATTTAGTAGCTTAACTATATCCCCTCCCATTATAGGAATAAAACATCCCCCAAATCCCTTCTTTGTACAGAGAAGGGATTTTTTTCTTAAAATCTATTTAAAAATGGATTTGTATCCATCTCCGCTCCAATTGTTGTTTCTGGACCATGTCCGCACAACACAACTGTTTCTTCTGGAAGAACAAGAAGATGACGGTGAATACTTTGTAACAATTGTTCATAATCTCCTCCAGGTAAATCTGTGCGACCAATACTTCCTAAAAACAGCACATCTCCAGATACGACTGCATGAGCTTTTTCCACATAATATGATACGCTTCCTGGCGAATGTCCCGGCGTTTCAAACACTTGAAGAGAAAAAGCACCAATTGTCAACGTTTGCTCTCCTTCAAGCAATACGTCCGCTTCGTTTACAGTAATTGCTTCTCTCATAAACAATAAGGAGCCGTTTTTCATCGGATCTGTTAACCAATGTTGCTCTTGCTTATGTACATATACAGGAATAGACCATCGCTTTCTTATGTCATCTACCGCTCCAATATGATCAAAATGAGCATGTGTAAGTAAAACAGCTAGAGGTGTCCAACCATTTGCAGTAATATACTCAATGAGTTTTTCCCCCTCGTCACCTGGATCAAAAACTAAGCATGTTTGATCTTCATGAACGAGCACATACGCATTCGTTTGTAACGGCCCTAATGGGATTCGGTTCCATTTCATTTTATTTCCTCACCTTTCTCCTATATTCTATTCTCATTGTACACGAACAATATACGTTTTGCACCTCGACAAACGTAACAAAAACGATTACAATGGAAAAGGAATAATCGGTGTACATAAGGAGGGGAAGTTATGCCGACAGGAGTTATTTTAGTCGTGATTTTCACATTAGTGACATTGCTTGCTGCTTACGGCACGATCCGTTCATTACGTGAGAAAAATTTCCTTGGTGTGCTGTTCGGAATCGGAACGGTTGCTGTATTTGGTTGGTTTACAATTATGACTGTCATTCATAACGGATATCCAGTTGCCAGTTAAAAAGACGCCAACATCTATTTGGCGTCTTTTTATGTTCGGGCAAGAGCAGTCACAAAAATGCCAATGCTATCATTGTAAATCGATTGGAACTGGGAAAATGGGAGCGGATTCACCCCCTCACCAAGCTCAATTGTATAACCGCGTCGTTTCCAATTGAAAATAAACCAATCACGATACCCGGCATGACTGTCAATATAACGAACAGGTGTATAACCGCTCCATTTCGCAAATTCATTTACTTCCTCTTCCGCTTCGAGTGGTTCGCATTGTTCATATCCCCAATAAATTTCTTTTCCTTGTGTATGAAATGCGAGCACCTTAAAAAAATCACGTTCTTTTGTCAACGTTGCTATCGCTTGTGCTTCTGGTTCGGTTAACGGAGAAAATCCAGGAAAATCACGCGGTGCGGGTGCTTTTGGAATTTTTCTTTCTTTCTCCACTTCCCATTTCGCAGGAAATTGATTGTTTAAATCAACCCCGCGAATATTAGCTTTCCATTGCGAAAAATCATCGTTTCCTTCGTTTATGTGCAACACTTCATCTTCGTAATGTTGTGCAGCCTTTTTTCCATGTAATACGAGATCAACTCCGTCTGGATTAACCATTGGGACGACTGATAATGTCGTCTTTTTATACAATTGTTGTACATCGTATCCGAAAAGGTGATTTTTATTCTTTAACGCTTGCACATAATCGTTTACAAATGCCATCACAACTGCTGAGGTAATCCATTCGTTCGCATGAAACGACGCATTCATATGCACATACGTTTCACCTTCACCAATTTGCAATTCAACAATCGGCTTGTTTAGCACACTTTGTCCGATCTCATGTACGCGCACGATCGAATGACTTCGCAATTCGTCGACATCCTTCATCAACATTGAAAAATCGTACATTGCCTTCCCCCCCCTCGCTTTATTGTATGAAATGAAAAATTGTCCATATGTATACGAAAAAAGCTAGCCCTTGTAATAGGGCTAGCTCATTGTCTATTTTCTTGCTGCCTATTGTAAAAACGCAACAAGTCGCCGTATACGATTTTGTCGGAGTACTCAAGTTCTTGACGCGCTTTTTCCATATACGGTTCGCAATGGGAAGCATCGATTTCCATTCCTGTTTTTTTATCATAACAAGTGTTTTTTGTATATACATAATCTTTTGTCACAAAGCTTCCATCACGAAGAACAACAAAGTCGAGCTTATCTTTTGAGAATAAGTCTGCACCAAAATGAATTTGATTGCTTGTATCAATGCCTAATAGATGGAGCAACGTTGGCTTCACATCAATTTGTCCAGACACTTTTGAAATCACTTTCGGTTGTTTGTCCGTCACACCTGGAATATGAATAATGAACGGAACACGTTGCAATTGAACTTGGTCAAACGGTGTAATTTCATCCTTACCTAAATATTGAGCCATGGCTCTATTATGATTTTCTGAGATACCATAATGATCTCCGTACATAATGATAATGGAATTTTCATACAACCCTTCTTCTTTTAGTCGCTCAATAAATACTTTGAGCGCCTCATCCATATATCGAACCGTTGGGAAATAGCGGTTTAACGTCCGGCTATTCGACGTGTACTCTGGAACCATCTTATCTTCTTCCCCTAGTTCAAATGGGAAGTGGTTCGTCAACGTAATAAACTTTGTATAAAAAGGCTGTGGCAACGTTTTTAAATGTTGCACAGATTGTTCAAAAAATGGAATATCTTTCAATCCCCAACCAACTGAATTTTCTTCCGTGATGTCATAGTCAGTCATCGAGAAAAAGCGATCGTATTTCATAGACTGATACATAACATCACGGTTCCAAAAGCTTTTATTGTTAGCATGGAAAACGGCCGAGTAATAGCCGTAGTTTTTCAATATTTCTGGCGTTGCGTTGTACTCATTTGTCGCATGCGTGAAAAACACCGCACCACGACCGAGCGGATATAATGAGTTTTCAATTAAAAACTCAGCATCAGATGTTTTTCCTTGCCCTGTTTGATGATAAAACTGATCAAAGTAATAGCTTTGTTTAATAAACTCGTTTAAAAACGGAGTAATTTCCTGCCCCTCCACCGTATTGTTGATGACAAAGCTTTGCAACGATTCCATCGAAACAATAATGACATTGCGACCTTTAGCAATGCCAAACAACTGTTCATTTGGCTCCTTTTCGTTTGCGTTAATATAGTTTTGAATATCTGCTAGTTCACTGCTATCTGCTAACGCGCGCTGGGCTTTTGAACGCGACTGCAAAATAATGTCGTACACATGGTAGTTATATATACCTAAGTTTTTAATTAACATTTCACGGTCGAACGTGCGCGTCAATAATTGTGGGCGTTCTGTTTCTGCTAATCCTAGATTGACAAAACCAAGCGCTAATGTAGTAACAAAGTATGCCAAGCAAAAGCGTTTTGTAGCCGGTACATAGTGAGTAAGTGATACTTTTTTACGAACCATCCAGCCAAGTAAAATGACATCCAAGAAAAAGAAAACATCAGAAAAACGCATTAACTCAAAAATACTGTTCCCTAAATCTCCCATGTTACTCGTTTGAAACAACACAGGGATAGTAATAAAGTCACTAAAAAAGCGATAAAACATGACGTTCGCGTACAAAATAAACGAGATAATAAAACTTGCTATAACAATGTAGCGATTTCGGCGTTTTTCGCTCATAAATAATGCAAAACCAAAAACAAACAATAAGAAAGTCAATGGGCTAATAAATAAAATGAACTCCTGCTTCCATGACTCAATTTTTATATCAAAGCTATTTTTATAGACTAAATACGTTTTTAACCATAAAAGCAATACCGCTAAAAGAACAAAACGGTAATTTTTCATACTCTCCCTCCTTCGATTCCTCATACATCCGATGCTTATTCTGAGCTGCACAGGGCATATACGTTTTTTTACATTTTTTTATCTATCTTAACCAAAGACAATATTAATACTTTCTTAACAAAAAAGCAACTGTTATATCAAACTATAAACAGTATAATGGACGGATGCTCTATTCACATATGACTTTTTTACACCTTTCCTTATAAAAATGCAAGACATTTTTAGCGACAAATTTTCGACAAAAAAGCAGACGATTATCTCGTCTGCTTTTACGCCATATTTGTTTTCACTAACCAAGCGCCACCTATCACCCCGGCATCGTTTCCAAGCGTTGCGATCACGATTTCGGCAGCTTCAGCTACACGAGGAAACGCAAATCGTTTGAAATGATGAGCAACCGCTTGCGCTAATACATCCCCTGCCTTCGATACGCCGCCACCAATAACAATTTTTTCAGGATTCAAGCCGTTCGCCAAATGGGCTAACGCTAAACCGAGATGAAATGTCACTTCATCAACAATTTGTTGCGCCAATGCATCATTTTCTTTCACTGCATCAAACACGTCCTTTGCCGTAACGGCTCCTGCTTCATTCCAAACATGACGCAAGCGGCTCGGCTCGTCCGTTTGTTGCAAGCGCTCTGTCGCAATACGGGCAATACCTGTTGCCGAAGCAATCGTCTCTAAACATCCTGTTTTCCCGCAGTTGCAAGGAGCCCCGCCTTCTGGAATCGAAGTGATATGGCCAATTTCACCGCCAGCACCATTTGTCCCATGAACGATTTGACCGTTTACGATAATGCCTCCACCAACACCGGTGCCAAGCGTGACAAGAATTAAGTTTTTCGCGCCATCGCCCGCTCCTTTCCACATTTCTCCGATTGCAGCAATGTTTGCATCATTATCAACAACGACAGGAAGCCCTGTTTCCACTTCCAAACGGTTTTTTAGAGGGAAGTTTTTCCACCCTAAGTTTACAGCTTCATAAATGTCTCCTGTCGCCATGTTGACCGGCCCTGGCGCACCAATTCCAATACCGATGAGGCGCTCTTTTGATTCATCTAGTTCGCGTAATTTTTCGTCGATCGCTTTCGCAATATGCGTCGTGATGTATTTTCCGTTTTCTGATTTATCGGTAGGTATTTCCCATTTACAAATGATTTCCCCATATATACTGACGAATGCTAATTTGACCGTCGTTCCACCTAAATCTACACCTACTAACCATTGTTCCATTGTTCCTTCATCCCTTTTTCTCTTTTTTCTCGTTCAATTTGTGCTTCGTGACGCAAAATAAGAAGTGCCATTTGATAATCTTTCACATCGATCAGTTGCGCCTGAAATAGCTCTTTTACTTCTTCTTCCATTAACTCTAAATCAGCGAGACGATCACCAACATAAATTATCGTCCCGTATGTTTTTAACAACTGTTGCACATCATATACAGATTTCATTTTTTTCACCTGTGTATAAGCGTTTTCAACCGACATATTTTAAATGTATAAAGAAAACGAACAGGCGTCAAGAACCGATCCGTGACTTTGCGGAATTTTTCACATTTTTACCGATCTGGATCTTTCGGATGCAGTACAGTCGGACGACGATTTTTTAATGGAATCGGGGAGCGTATGAGCACATCGCGCATTCCGCGATATGAAAACGGGATAAATGGCCATAAATATGGCACACCGAACGATTGCATGCGCGCAAGCATCACAAGCCATATCGTAATACCAACTACATATCCAACAACTCCAAATAACGCAGTGACGATGAGCAAAGCAAGACGAACGAGCCGATTAGCTAATCCGAGTTCATAACTTGGTGTCGCAAACGTTCCAATCGTCGCCATAGCAAAATATAAAATCACTTCGTTTGAAAATAAACCGACTTCTACTGCGATTCCCCCGATCATTAGCGCAGCAACGAGCCCAAGCGCCGTAGCTAAAGCAGATGGGGTATGGATAGCCGCCATGCGCAACATATCTAATCCAAACTCAATGAGCAATATTTGACCGAATAACGGAATATTCCCCTCACTTGACTTAGCGACAAATGATAATGCGGGTGGAACGAGCTCTGGATTTTTCATACACATGTACCAAAGTGGCAATAAAAAAATAGAAAGCCACACTGCAAGAAAGCGAACGAAGCGCAAATACGCGCCAACAATAGGTTTATTTCTATATTCCTCTGCGTGTTGTAAATGATGCCAAAATGTTGTCGGAGCAATTAAAACACTTGGAGAACCGTCGACAAAAATGAGAACATGCCCTTCGTATAAATGAGCAGCTGCCGTATCCGGCCGCTCTGTATAGCGAACGACAGGGTACGGATTAAGGTGTCTCCCTGAAATAAATTCCTCGACTGTTTTTTCCCCCATCGGCAAACCATCTGTATCAATTTTAGCTAATGATTGCTTCACTTCCTCGACAATAGCTGAGTCGGCAATATCTTCAATATAGCAAACGCATACATCCGTTTTGGAACGTCGCCCAATTTGCATATATTCCATCCGTAACGAACGATCGCGCACACGTCGTCTCGTTAGTGCCGTATTAAAAACAATCGTTTCTACATATCCGTCTCGTGCCCCCCGAACGACACGTTCCATATCCGGTTCTTGAGGGCCTCGTACAGGGTATGTACGAGCATCGATTAAAATGGCTTTGTTCATTCCGTCTACAAAGAGCGCTGTCGGGCCTGCAAGCACTCCATCAATAATCCGTTCAAAATCATCCGTTTGATCCAATTCCACATATGGAAGATGCGTTCTTAATAATTTATCTAATGGTTGTTCATCTAACACACCGTTCGGCAATTCGGACAACAATTTCATTAAATAATGGAGAATATCATCTTTAACAAACCCGTCAATCATAAATAACGCCATGTCTTTTCCTGCATAATGCACATCTAAATAAATGACGTCAAAGCTTTTCTCAACGCCAAGTTTTGTTTTCATATATGCTACGTTTTCCGAAAGACGCGAAGATACTCGTTTCATTGCAATCACCTACTTTACATTTACTACCACCCATCTTTGACATATCCATATTCGTTCATACATATTTCGTATAGCATGCACATACATTTTTACAAATGTAAGCTTGACCGGAGGAATGCGATGAAACGTCTATCATTACTATTTATCTTGTTGTTTGTATTTGTCATCATCGTTCAAATGTTTGAACGACCTGCGCGTGAAACGATTATGTTTTTCCCGATTGACCCGACCGTCCGCTTTACGAATGCTCAAACAAAATTATCACTACAGCCAAAAAAGAAAGAAACGCGTTATGTGATCGACTGGATTGTCACTTCATCACTTGATCGAACAGCCTACTTGCGCCAAGATATTTCCATGCTTTTCGCGAATGGACGATTAATAGCTACACAATCAAAATGGAAAGAAAAAGGGAAAAATCTTATTCAACAAAAACATGTTGAACAAAAAGGGAGTCGACTGTTTCAATCGATTTCGTATCATCAAGGAGAATTGCATAATGGCGATGATATTCGAAGCAGTCAAAAAATGAGCGGGGATTTGTTGTACGTCATTGACTCTTCATTCGCCCCACTTCAATCGTTTCGCAAACCGATAACAAGCGAACAAAAAACGTGGGCAAATACATTAAATAAACAAACGCAGACGATCGTCAACAAAGCCGCCAAACAGACGAATGACATCCTACAAACAGACGAATATTATCATCTATATTTGACCGAACTTGTTCAATATAACGAACAACCATTTATGGATTTAACAACAAATGAAACCGAAATAATGATAGGGAATTTATGGGAAGGATTATACAAAAATTATTTTTTAGGTATAAAAAAACAGAACGGTTCGATTGAATCACCAATCGGCAGCACCGTTCCGCTTATTTTAATAAAAAAAGATTACAGCAAGCTACTCATTATCACAGAAACAGTAGACGGGGAGCTCGTCGTGTTAAAGCAGCTGCTCGAGTTCACGCAATAGCTGTTTATATTGCCTGTCATCTGGCTGAAGCTGCAATGCACGTTCTACCGCTTGCTTTGCTTTTTCATATTTTTTTTCTTCCGCATACAATAACGCTAAATAGTAAAATGCCTCATGAAAATGCTCATTTTTTTCGACGGCATCATATAAATATTGTTTCGCCGCATCATAATCTTTTTGTTGAATACGAATGTACGCACGTAAAAAATCTGCTTTATATGCTTCCGCATCTTGCGGATGAATGAGTGCAAGCATTCGCTCGGCCTCTCCATACTCACGCTCGTCAATATATTGCTTTGACAAAGCAAGAACGAGCTGTGCTTCGTCCGCTGGTGGCCGATGAAAACCAATATATAAACATGCAGCAGTAACGATTGCGGTCAACAAAGCCGACAGCCACTGACTAAGACGAAGACGCTCTTTCGGAAGATGAACGATGCTAGCGGCTAAAAATCCGCCGATTAGACCACCAATATGACCAGCGTTATCAATATTTGGGACAATGAAACCAAATGCTAAATTGATTCCAATGATCGTTAGCACATTCATTCCGATTGTTCTAAAAAATAAATGTGGATGCACTTTTCCAAAATAAAGAAGGGCTCCAAAACATCCGAAAATCGCGCCAGACGCACCAGCAGATACTGATGGCGAAAACAAAAAACTAGCGAGTGAACCGGCAAAACCTGCAAATATATAAATGAGTAAAAAACGGAACGAGCCGTACAATTTCTCAACGAGCGGACCTAAGTAATACAGCGCAAACGTGTTCATAATTAAATGCAAAAAACCGACATGTAAAACGATTGGTGTAAAAAATCGCCACCATTCCCCTTGCAAAATAAGCGGGTTGAATTTTGCCCCATATTCAATAAGCGTCAACGTATTTGTACTTCCGCCGTTTAACTCTAAAATGAAAAACATAGCGATTTGCAACGCAATGAATACATATGTCCATCTTCCTTTTCCACGCTCAAACATGCGCCGTTCGTTTTCATACACTTGTTCAGCGAACGATAACACTTGTTTTTTAAATGATTGCAGTTCATCGTATAAAATTGGAGAATCGTCAGGTACATATACTTTCATCGATTGTTGGAACCGGGCAGAAAGTTCGTGCAAAATCGAATACATATTGCCTGCATGCATGACGAATGTTTCCATATGCACTCGATCATTTATTAACGGATGCTGCACATGTAATTCCCAATCGTCGACTGGCGGATACATCATCACATATATGTTAATGACATGAAGCTGGCGACGAAACTGTTTCCTCCTCCATTCATCGACAGCAACAAGCGCACGTTGCATATCGCGCTTTAACGATATGCTCCAATCGATGTCGGTGCGAACGAGGCGAACGAGAGGCGCTTTTCGCTCGCGCGTAGACTGTAGCCAAGCTTCCCCTTCGTCAGACGACAAATAGACGATTTCATGATCTGCCTTTAAAAGTTGGAATATCATTTGCCAGTATACAAAATCAGAGCGAATGCTCAACCTTCCCTCTCCCTTCGCTATCATACCCCTCTTTTACCATACTCTTTTACAAAGCGCAACTATTTGTACTTTTGTAAAAATAATGTGGGCATAAGGCGATGGCGAATGAACGGAATAGACATCCCCCATTGCACAAGCCGCTTTCGAACAGATTCCTGTTTCAATACTTCATTCAGTAATCGATAGCGAAACCGATAAAGAACTAGTACAGCAAGTAAGGTGACAAGCCGTGTTCTTCCATTCAATATGATCAACCTCCTCATTTTTACCGTTCCCTTTTCGAAACGAAATTATAAAAAAGGTTGCCTCATGATGAGACAACCTATTGTAAGCCAACACGCTTCATAACATCCTTTAATACAGTTGCTGAATGAGTAAATTTTTCCTTTTCTGTCTCATTCAATTGCAATTCGACAACTTCGCGAATGCCGTTGCGATTGACGATCGCAGGTACACCAATGTATATATCGCTTTGTCCGTATTGGCCTTCTAAATAAGCGGATACGGTAAGAATGCTATTTTCATTTTGTAAAATCGCTTTTGTCAAACGAACAAGACCCATAGCAATTCCATAATATGTCGCACCTTTTCGCTCAATAATTTGATATGCTGCATCACGTACATTCACAAAAATTTGATCCAAATCTTCTTGTTTATATTCAGATTTCTCCTTCATCATATCAGCGATTGGACGACATCCGATAAACGCATGGCTCCAAACCGGCAACTCTGTATCTCCATGCTCACCAATAATATAAGCATGCACATTGCGTGTATCGACATGAAAATATTCACCTAATAAATAACGGAAGCGAGCTGTATCTAAAATTGTACCTGAACCGATAACGCGCTCTTTTGGTAAACCTGAAAATTTCCATGTAGCGTATGTTAAAATATCAACAGGGTTTGTCGCAACGAGAAAAATGCCATTAAATCCACTCGCCATTACTTGATCAATAATATTTTTGAAAATTTTCGTATTTTTCTCCACCAGATCTAGTCGTGTTTCCCCTGGTTTTTGATTTGCTCCAGCTGTTAACACAACGAGATCTGCATCTTTGCAGTCTTCATAATTCCCAAACCAAATTTTCGTTGGCGACGGAGCAAACGGCATGCCGTGGTTCAAATCCATCGCGTCTCCTTCTGATTTTTCCTTATTAATATCGATAAGTACTAGTTCTTCTGTTACCCCTTGGTTTAACAGCGCAAACGCATAACTTGAACCGACAAAACCTGTCCCAACTAAAACAACACGATTTACTTTATTGAACATTGTTCTTCCACCCTTCATATATGTGATTTTACAATATGTGCGTTGTTTACCTGTCCTACACTTACATTGTACACTGTTTCACAAAGTTTATGGGTCATAAATTATTAACATTTTGTTAATTTTTTCACCTGTATGATATAAATACAATCACTCTGTTTTGTTATTCGTTTTCACAAACGATAATTCCTTCATTCGTAATGACAATTTGAACAGGAATGTCATGTGTTTCGATCGGTAGGGTAGAAACAATTTGGCAGTCGTACGCAAGAGAAAAAGTGTCATTAGGAAAGTCTACTAAATATCGGTCGTAATATCCTCCCCCGTAGCCAAGCCGATACCCTCGGCGAACGAAAGCGAGCCCCGGCACGAATAACAATTGTATATCGTGCTTTTGTACTTCTTTCGTTTTTTCCACAATCGGTTCATATAAATCAAAAAAAGAGCGTTCGGTTTGTTGAAACGAATGAATTTCTCGAAATACCATTTGTTTCGTCTGTACATCACATTTTGGGATCGCAACTCTTTTTCCCTCTTGCCATGCCCGTTCAATAATGGCCATTGTATCCACTTCGGTTTGCCGCGATATCGTTATGCCAATTACATGTGCTTTTTTCCAACTATGTTGCTGAAATAATATGTCGTGAATGATTGTTTCTTTTTTCTTACGCTCTTCTTTTGTCATATGTAAAATACGTTGTTTTATCTGTTGTCGCAATAATTTCTTATCCATTATCCTTCCCCCTCTTTCATAAAAAAATAAGCAACAGGAGAAAGTTCCTGCTGCTTACTTTGTTTCACGATGAAGCGTTGCTTTTTTGTCTCGCGGGCAATATTTTTTCAATTCAAGACGCTCTGTATTGTTGCGCTTGTTTTTTGTTGAAATATAGTTGCGTTCGCCGCATTCTGTGCATGCTAACGTAATATTTACACGCATCGTTCTTTCCCTCCAAACAAAAGTATTGTAATCACACCCTTCCATCATATCATTTTTTTAAAACAAATTCCATATGAATTTTATACGTTTTGATATTGCCGAATTTTCTTTATATAGTATTTCGTATATTCTTTTGCCTTTTGAGCATTTGCCGCTTGTGAATAAATGGTCAACGTTGGTTCGTCAAGCTTCGGTAAAATTAACGTCCACGCCCCGTCTTCGTGATATACTTTCATTCCATCTGTAAAATCAACTTGTTTGTCGCTTTCATCTTCTAACAACTTACGCATCACAGCAGCACGCTCGTTCCACGGACAGTAAACGTGACGACAAGATAAATGGATTGTCGGAATAGACGACACAATGGCACGAAGGGAACAACGTTCAATCGCTAACAAATGTAACAGTTGTATGCACGCGTATAATCCGTCCAAATAAAAATGAAACGGTTCATGATGAGCAAGAAGCAAGTCTCGTCTCGTATCTTTGACATAAATCATTTCGCCATGCAAACGTTCCGCTAGCGTATGCAAAACGGACGGCGCCCAAGAAGGAACTGCTACTTTTTTCGTTTCACTAAACAAAAGAGATACTAATACATGTAAAGAGATAGCTTCTTCATTCGTCAAAACGACCCCTCGTCCGTCAAAAATGCGAAAACGTTCCCCAAAATGATGAAATACAATCGCGAAATGAGCTTGTGTCTTTTCTACTTCATTTTTCATATATTCGTCATTCCCATTTGCTGTCCAAATCACTTCGATTGGAAACGACTGAAGCGTACGTTCAATCACTTTTCGTAATAAAGGAGAACTGCATACAACGACTTTCAATGGCTCTAATGAAGAAAAGGACATCGATTGTTGCAATGTGCGAACGTACGTGTAATCGTCCTCTTTTTGTTTCATTGATTGACCAATTTGCCCTGTTGGCACGTAACTCATTTCCTCATATCCCATTTTCTGTTCAATCGCTTGCTCCACTTTTCGATCGACCGGATATCCATATTCATCATGTATATCGATGATTACTTCGTCATGTTCATTGATTGTGATAAATATGCCTCCATCATAGCCTTTATCAGCAATAATGTAACGAAAAGCTGGTAAATACGCTCCATCATATACGTTTGTATCTAGCCCATGCATGTGCAAACATTGGGCAAATAACATGCTGATCGTTTCAGAAAGCGGATGGTCATCAAAACCGATTAATATACAGCTTCCCCTTTGATATAAGTTGCTATATGCTGATGCCAGCTGCACAATAAGTGACGGTTGCGCATCAGCCGCTCGTATTTTCATTCCCTGCTCACTAAACGATGTTTTCATCTGTCTTTCTTTCCATACAATCGATTCCTTTACTCTCGTTTTCTCAGCAATCGTTTTATTTGGCCAAATTTTTGCTAAAGGCTGCACCTTTACCTTGTTTTCTAATTTACATTTTGTTCCAATTACTGCATAATCAAATATTTCATTTTTTTTGCCGATGTACACATCGTTCGCTACGATCGCCCCACGCAATTCACTATGTTGATCGATATACACGTCCGGCCAAACGATAGAGCGCTTTAGTGATGCATGCTTCCCAATGAATGAACCAGCACCAATGACTGTATAAGGGCCAATCGCCGCATGTTGATCAATACATACATCATCCCCAATGACAATCGGTCCTTCCAACTTTACCTGTTGCGCAATGTCGACCCGCTCCCCGACCCATACAGCAGGAGCAATTTCTCTATAATGCGGGGGAATAAAACGATGAGCCATAAAGTCCATGTGTGTTTGATGGTATTGTTCAATGACACCAATATCCGTCCAATATCCATCCGCTTGCCATCCGTATATCGGATATCCGTTTTGAATGAGATATGGAAAAATATGTTGACTAAAATCATAAGGTGGATGCTCTGGCATATGATCGAAAATAGCTGGATGGCAAATGTAAATGCCTGTGTTAACTAAATCACTACATACTTCATTCCATTTTGGTTTTTCTACGAAATGAATCATTTTTCCGTGTCGATCTGTCACAATTCCACCGTATGAAAGAGGAATGGCTTCGTGGTGCATAAGAACAGTAGCTATTGCTTGTTTGGAGAAATGAAAATCTAGTGCTGGCTGTAAATCAATCGTTGTGATTGTATCCGCGCTAATTACAACGAACGTATCATCTAAAAAAGATTGTGCGTGTTTCACACTTCCTGCCGTTCCAAGTGGTACGTCATCTTCAAAATAATGAAGACGCACACCGAGCCGCCGCCCGTCACCAAAATAGCGAACGATTTCGTCACTTAAATATTGAACAGTTACAGCAATATTTGTAATTCCATATCGTTTTAACCATTCAATACTATACTCCATCACGGGTTTGTTCATAACAGGTACAAGCGGTTTCGGAACATGACAAGTTAAAGGACGTAACCGCGTTCCTCTTCCCCCCGCCATAATGACTGCTTTCACAACATATCCCCCCTAAGTGAAAGCACACTTTTTTCCATTCTATCATAGTAACAATATTTGGACAATATATGAAATTTGTCGACTTTACACGAAAATGATGCATGATAGCTATATTCCTATGTATAATAAAGTGGGGTGAAAAACATGATCGAATACACATTTATTGGACTTGTTTCTTTTGCTGTTTTACTGTTGCTTATTTCCTTTTTTCAAAAAGACCGCGTAAAAGAAGTAGAAGAACAAGTAGAGCAGCTAACGTTGTCAACGATGCAGCAATTGTATGAAATAAAGAAACGTGTCAAAGCGATCGAAGAGGAATTGCTCGTCGGAATCGAGCCATTTTCCAATGAAGAACAAATATGGCGCTTATATAAGCAAGGATGGACAAAGGAACAAATCGCCCACAAAGTACATATGCCGATTGATGAAGTGAGCTTAACGATCGCGAGGAATGAACGATGAGAAACATAACTCGTGCATTTTCGGCTGGCATATTGTTCGCTACAACGATATTAGCTATCGTGTACCACGTTTATTACATGGGCGATACACATGTAACGAAACAACAATATGAACTAGTGATCGCTGAACGAAATAAACTAGCTGATGAGCTAGAAAAACTAAAAAAAGAAAAGAAAAACACGACACTTCCGCGAAAAGAAACGTACGTTTATACGTTAACGATCGAAAAAGGGGAAGCAAGCCGAGATATCGCTAAACGTCTCGAGCAAGCTCGCATCATTGATGACGCACAATCATTTTTAACATACCTTGATACGCACCAGTTGACGCGCGCTGTTCGCCCGGGAACATATATCGTTACGAGCGATATGTCTCATGAACAAATTGCACGACAAATAACAAAATAAGGATGTCCACGCACGTGCGAGGACATCCTTTTCATTTAGTCATTTAAATCGTAATGTTTCCCTTTTACTAAATAAAAGACGTTTTCAGCAATATTTGTAGCATGGTCAGCAATGCGCTCAATGTAGCGAGCGGTAAAAGATAGTTGGGTAATTTGTGACATAGCATCTGGATGAGCTTTTGTTCGCTCAAGCAGTTCACGAATCGTTTCTCCATATAAGCGGTCGACTTCATCGTCCATATCTGCCACTTTTTTAGCAGCAACAACATCTTCTTCATAGTACGCTTTTAACGTTAATGAAAGCATATTCACTGCTATATTATGCATTTTTTCTAACTTATTTAACGAAATCACAAACGGCTGTTCACCAATTCGAATCGCAGATTTTGCAATGTTGACAGCAAAATCCGCCATTCTTTCAACGTCCGTTGCAATTTTAATCGCAACAATAATGCGGCGCAAATCGATCGCAACAGGTTGTTGTTTTGCAATTAGTAAAATCGCAAAATCGTTAATTTCTTCATCAAGCAAATCGATTTTTGCATCATTTTCAAGCACTTGTAGCGCTAAATCGTTATTTTTCGTTTTCAATGCTTCAAATGATTGTGTTAATGCAATTTCTGCTAAACTTCCGAGCTGCAACAGTTGATCGCGCAACGCTTGTAAATCATCATCAAACTTCTCACGTACAGCCATTGAACCACACTCCCCCTTTTTGTATTTTGAAAAAATCGTGCGAGTACGCTCGCACGATTTTTTTATCCAAATCGGCCTGTAATATAATCTTCTGTTCGTTTGTCGTCTGGATTTGAGAACAACTTATCTGTATCGTTATACTCGACGACTTCACCGTTTAAGAAAAAGGCGGTTTTGTCGGAAATACGCGCAGCTTGTTGCATATTATGTGTAACGATAATAATGCTGTAGTTTTTCTTTAGCTCTTGCACAAGCTCTTCTACTTTCAATGTTGAAATTGGGTCAAGCGCAGACGTTGGTTCGTCCATTAAAATGACATCTGGCTCAATCGCTAAACAGCGAGCAATACATAAACGTTGTTGTTGTCCACCTGACAATCCGTACGCATTCGTGTGCAAACGGTCTTTCACTTCATCCCAAATTGCCGCGCCACGCAAACTTCTTTCGACAATCTCATCTAAAATTTTCTTATCGCGAATGCCGTGAATACGTGGTCCATATGCTACGTTATCATAAATCGATTTCGGAAACGGGTTTGGCTTTTGGAATACCATTCCCACTTGCGTACGCAATTCTTCGACGCGGTACGATTTATCGAAAATGTTACGCCCACGATACGTAATCTCACCAGACGTACGCACGTTTGGTACAAGTTCGATCATTCGGTTTAACGTCTTAATGTATGTCGACTTTCCACAACCCGATGGACCGATAATAGCTGTTACTTCATTTTCGTAAATATCTAAGTCAATATTTTTTAGCGCATGATGTTCTCCATACCATAAATTTAAATTTTTCGTGCGATACACAACGTTTTTTTCACTTCGTTCTTCCGCTTGCTTATTTTTACGTTCTTTCACAACTGTTAATTCCATGGATAAGTTCCCCTTTCAACGCGCAATTAATAACGTTTTTGAAACTTGTTGCGAATGAAAATGGCAATCGAGTTCATAAAGATGAGCACAACGAGCAACACGACAATTCCGGCAGCTGCGACGTTTTGGAAGTCAGCTTGTGGACGCGACGTCCAGTTATAAATCTGCATCGGCATGACAGTAAATGTATCGAGAATGCCCTGTGGCAAGTACGCCAAAAATGTCGGAATACCTAAAACAACGAGCGGCGCAGTTTCACCAATTGCACGAGATAAAGCTAAAATGCTCCCCGTTAAAATGCCAGGGATAGCCGCTGGAAGAACGATGCGATAAATCGTCTGCCATTTCGTTGCCCCCATACCATACGATGCTTCGCGCAATTGATTCGGCACAGCGCGAATAGCTTCTTGCGCTGCAACGACAATGACAGGAAGAACGAGCAAACTCATCGTCAAACCTGCTGCTAAAATGCTGCGCCCTAAATTCAACTCGCGAACGAAAATCGTCAAACCAAGCAAACCGAATACGATCGATGGAACACCTGCTAAGTTAGAAATGTTCGTTTGAATAAAATCAGTAAACCGACTTTTCTTTGCATACTCCTCTAAGTAAATCGCTGTTCCAACCCCGAGAATAAGGGAAACAGGAGCAACGATCACCATCAACCAGAGTGAACCGACCAACCCCGCTTTTATCCCTGCGTTTTCCGGTCGACGAGACGGGAAATTATTTAAAAAGTCAACATTTAGCCAGCCAATTGCTTGAGTGAATATCCGATATAGAAGGACGACGAGAACAATGAGTCCGAATAATGTAGCTAAGAAAAATAAAAACTTCAACACATTGTTGCGCAACAAACGACCGTCCATATATTGAACGACACGTTGTTTGTCAATTAATTTTTCCATGATTAGTACTCCTCCCTAAAGCGACGAGAAATGTATTGCGCAAGTAAGTTCATAGCTAATGTAAACACGAATAACGTCATACCAACAGCGTAAATGCTGTAATATACTGTCGTTCCATAGCCCGCATCTCCTGTAGTCACCTGTACAATATAAGCTGTGAGCGTTTGAATTGATTTTGTTACGTCAAATGTAAGCACCGGAGAAGAACCACCTGCTACAGCTACAATCATCGTCTCACCGACAGCACGAGAAATGGCAAGCATAAACGATGCGACAATACCTGACGTCGCTGCAGGAAGGACGACTTTTAAAGCAACTTCTAACTTCGTTGAACCGAGGCCAAGCGCTCCTTCACGAATGGAGTTTGGCACAGAACTCATCGCATCTTCAGATAAGGAAGCAACCATCGGAATAATCATAATACCCATGACAATACCGGGGCTTAACGCGTTAAAAATCCCTAAATTAGGAATAACTTTTTGTAAAAGTGGTGTAACAAACGTTAATGCGAAAAATCCATATACGATTGTCGGGATTCCCGCCAATACTTCTAATATCGGCTTCAATACTTTCCGTGCTTTTTCAGACGCATACTCACTCAAGTAAATCGCTGAAGCTAAACCGATCGGAATCGCTACAAGCATTGCAATTGCTGTCGTTAAAAGCGTTCCTGTCACGAGCGGAGCAATACCGAACGATCCGGTTTTTTCATCCCATGGAAGCCACTCTTTACTTGTTAAAAACTCTACAATAGATACTCGTTCAAAGAAAATAAATGTTTCAAACAATAACGTAAATAAAATGCCGATCGTCGTTAAAACAGAAATGGTTGCTGTCAACAATAGCAATTTTGGCATTAACCATTCAATAAACTGCTGTCCGTTTTGTTTTTTCTTATTCTCTTTAATCATTTTACGGACAGAATATGAACGATTCCCATCTGTCATCGCCATAATGTGAAAACCCCTTTCCAAATTCATGGAAAGATGAGAAGCGACGATGTGGATCGCTTCTCATCCCACTTTTATTGTTGTTTTAACCCTTCAATCTTTTTCAACTGCTCATCGTATTTCTCTTGTGGAAGCGCGACGTAACCAACTTCTTCAGCAAACTCTGCACCGTTCTCTAATAAAAACTTCGCAAAGTCGTACACTTGCGCTTTCTCTTTTAATGATTTCACACTAACATACGTAAATACTGGACGAGAAAGTGGTGCATACTCACCGCTTTGAATTGTTTCATGCGTCGGTTCAACTGGACCGTTTCCGTTATCAATTGGTACAGCTCTCAACTTATCTTTATTTTCAATGTAGTATGCAAATCCGAAGTAACCGAGCGCATTTTTATCGCCTGCAATTCCTTGCACAAGTACGTTATCATCTTCAGATAATTGCGCTGTTTTGTTTAACGGTTGTCCATCTAAAATGACTTCATCGAAGTAATCGAACGTACCAGAGTCGTGTCCCGGTGAGAACAATTTAATTTCTTCGTTTGGCCACTCTGGACGAATGTCCGACCATTTTACTTTGTCATCGCCGTTTACTGCACCTGAAGCAAAGATTTTCTTTAACTCATCGACTGTTAAATAATCAACCCAGTCGTTATCTTTATTCACTAAAATCGAAAGGCCATCAAATGCGATTTGAAGTTCCTCAAATTGAATGCCATTTTTCTCAGCAGCTTCCTTTTCAGCATCTTTAATTGGACGAGAAGCGTTTGAAAAGTCTGTTTCTCCCTTCGTAAACTTTTCAAATCCACCGCCCGTTCCGGACAAACCAACAGATACTTTTACATCTGGTTGTTCACCCGCATACGCTTCAGCGGCTGCTTCAACAATTGGATAAACGGTTGATGATCCGTCAACAACAACGTTTCCGCTTAACTGTTCTCCACCATTTTCTCCGCCTTGCTCAGCGCTATTTCCACCACATGCTGTTGTGAACGCTAATACAGCGCTTGTCATTCCTGCGAGTGCAAACCATTTGTTTTTCTTCATCTTTTGATTTCCCCCTACTTTTTTCATTCGTTTTTGTCCTACGTGTTATAGCATAATGGAAAGGTATTAAATTCGTTTTAATGAAATGTTAAGCTTTTGTAAATTCGCTTTCTTCTATCTTTCCATCGTTTGTTCATCATTATGCAACAGTTCAGTAGAGGATTGCTCATTCGATTGCCGATCTTTTTTTAATTCAAAATACGCATCTAAAATTTTTCTTCCGATATAGTTATTGATCGGATAATGGTTTTTTGGATTTTGATATACCCATGGCACAACGACCGCAAATGCGACTTCGGGATTGTTGTAAGGCGCAAAACCAACTAACGTTAAGTTGTACGTTGGGGTCATACGGCGCGATTGGATCGGTCCATCATAAAACGCTTGGGCTGTTCCCGTTTTTCCGGCCGGGTCATAAGGAGCATTAGCGAAAAACGCACGCGCTGTTCCGTTTGAACCGTGCATCACACGATAAAATCCTTCTCGCACACGCTCAATATATTCTTTTTTCATATCGACGCGATTTAACACTTTTGGTTCAAACGAATAAATCACATTGCCCATGGAATCTTTTTCACTAATCGGATCGCGAATTTCCTTCACTACATGTGGCTGCACGCGATATCCACCGTTTGCAATTGTCGAAACATATTGAGCCATTTGTATCGGAGTGTACATGTCAAACTGTCCGATCGACAAATCGAGTAAATGTCCCGGAAGTGTACTTTGTCCAGGCCATCCAATAATTTCCCCTGGTAAATCAATCCCTGTTTTTACACCTAAGCCAAATTGATTAAAATAACGGCGCATAATAGAAAACGCCTCTTTTTTAATCGGCAACGGTTGATGCGGACGATACGTAGAACCTGCGATCGCAATAGCTGTTTTAAACATATAAACGTTTGATGACATTTCAAGTGCTTTTAAATCGTTCATTGGGCCAGGCCGAATGCCACTATGCGATTTTTTCGTTGGAGTATCTTTAATATATAGCGGTTCATCAACTAACACCGTTCCTGGACGAATAACTCCCGTTTCGAAGCCAGTTAGCACAGTAGCTCCTTTGACCGCTGATCCCATTGCGTAAGCAGATGTAATTGTGCCGAGCGCATAATCTCTTAGTGCAACTTTCCCATTCTCATCACGTATATATTGTTTCCCGGCTAACGATAAAACTTCTCCTGTATTCGGATCCATCATAACGACAAAAGCTCGATCAAGCAATTCTGTACCACTGCGACGCTTCATCGTCATTAATTCTTCCTCAATGATTTTCTCGACCCGCTTTTGTAATTCCATATCGATTGTTAAAACGATATCTTTCCCACGCCGTCCTTGCGATATTTCAATCGTTTCAATAATGTTTCCGGCTTTATCAGTTACGTTTTTTATTTTTGCTTTTTGTCCGCGCAATACATCTTCATATTGAGCTTCAATATAGCTTTTTCCAACGCGATCATTTCGGCTATAATCGCGCGCTAAGTAGTAGTCAAGCTTCTCACGGGGCAAACCTTCTTCTGACGATGTAATGTTCCCGAGCACCGTGCGAAACGTATCGTTGTAAACATAATGGCGGTTCCAATCCGTTGTGACATCTACACCCGGAAGTTCCTCTAAACGTTCGCTAACAATGGCATATTCCTCGTCTGTTACACCTTCGTTTTTGACCATTTGCGGTGTTAGTGCATAACCACGATTCATTTCCCGAAAAATAGCAACAACCTCAAGTTCATGTTCTTTAATCGCTTTTATATCTTCTTCCGTAATACGCTCAAGCTTCAAGCGATAAATGTCTCTATCAGTTAGTTTTTTTTCACGAAACCGCGCCCATTCTGCTTCTGTAATTTTTGCATTAGCCTTTTCTTCGTTCGTCAAAATCCAATAGTCCTTTATATCTCTTTCTGTCACACGATCCGTTGGTTTTTCAATGTATGATGCTAGTTTTTTAGCTGTCTCAATCATTTCTGACGGCTTTGTCGTATGCGTTCGAGTATACGTAATCGCATGAAGCGGTTCGTTATCAACAACAACTTGATAGTTTCGGTCATAAATTTTCCCGCGTGGTGCTGGTGTATTGACCGTGATACTTTCCGTGCGCTCTACTTCTTTTCTGTATTGTTCGCCATACACAATTTGAATGACGCCTAACCTTAAAATAAGGGTCGAAAATAGTAAAAACACAAAGAAAAACAATACGTTCAAGCGAAAAGGTAATTGTGCTCTTTTTTTCTTCTTCTTTGCTTTTTGAAACTGTGTTTGATTCAAAACAGGCAAGCACCTCCTTTACTTAATCCTTTCTCATTGTAAAAGAAATGCTCGCAAATTTCTACCTAGAAAGTCGAATGCGCCTTACAAAAAAGTAAATAATAAAATGCCCAGCTCCAACAATTAACATTAGCAACGGGATCGCCTCTTTCGCGTCAAACAACGTAATAGCTAATAAAAACAATAAAACAGAGACAGCGCGCCCACCGTTTAAAAACAATTCCCGTACAACAATGTATTCAATTCGCCACTCTTTCGCATGATTGCTTTGTCCAATGACGTCAAATGTAAGCGACAAATATGGAACGAGCAAAATCGGATATCCAATCGCAATGAGCGCACCGTATACGATCAGTTTGAAGTAGGATAAATCGAACACGAGCAAAAATACAGAAGCATATAATAGCACGCCACCAAATAAAATGGCATGCAGTCGCCATCGTTGCTTTATATATTTGGAGGCAAGCGAATACGTAATAAACGAAACGATCGCATTGACGAAACCAAATACGCCAAGTGCTTTTTCTGTTCCTGTTGCCATAAATAAGAAAATAGAAACGATAAACACAAACGTTCCTTCCCGAAATCCTTGAAAAAAGTGGGCGTTTGTAATCATTCTCCAATTTTTATTTTTCTTTCGTTCGGCATACGCACGTTGTAACATGAAACGGCCTGCAGATTGCCTCCGATGTACAAAAAAGCTACATACAACAGCTGCAATAAATAAACATAAAGAGGATAAAAAAATGGCCATATACCCGGTAAACTTTTCGCTCGAAGCAATGACCCAGCCAGCAAGCGGCGGACCAATCATCCCCGCCACAGACGTCATCGCCCCAAGCAACCCGTTAAATAAATCACGTGTATCCGGCTCGGTAATTTCAAATGTTAATACGTTAAATGCTAGCCAATAAAAACCGTAACCAATACCGAGCAACCCACCAAGTAAAAATAAATGGTTCATCGCCCGATCTCCGCTAAATAAGACAACTAAAAAAAAGAGCGCCAAAAACGTAACACCCATTCGTAAAACAATGACACGATCGATCTTTTTTGCGATTTTTCCAGCAACGATAAATGCAAGCGGCTGCCATGTGACAATCGCTAAATTGTATATACCTAGCGCATGGAAGCTGTTCACTTTTTTCCAAACATATACGTTTACAAACGTATTGGACAAAGCGATGCTAAGAGCATACAGTCCACCGATCGCCAATAACAAAAACAACTGTCGATGCGTGCGGATATGCAAAACTATTCGTTTCCATCTATTCATAGGCAAACTCCCTTTCTTTACAAGTAGTTTGCCTACTCTTTTACAGTGATATACAAAAAAGAGCCCGACAAAATCTGTCGAGCTCTTTTTCATTATTTCGCTGCCGCGTAACGTTTTGCAACTTCGTCCCAGTTCACTACGTTCCAAAATGCTGAAATGTAGTCAGGACGACGGTTTTGATATTTCAAATAGTACGCATGTTCCCACACATCTAATCCTAAAATTGGTGTTTTCCCTTCCATTAATGGCGTATCTTGGTTTGGTGTGCTTGTCACTTCAAGTTGGCCGTTATGAACGACAAGCCAAGCCCAACCAGAACCGAAACGTGTTGCAGCTGCTTTTGAAAATTCTTCTTTAAATTTTTCGAAGCTGCCGAACGTATTGTTAATCGCTTCTGCTAACTCACCTGTTGGCTCACCGCCACCATTTGGCGAAAGAATTGTCCAAAACAGTGAGTGGTTTGCGTGTCCTCCACCGTTATTGCGGACAGCTGTACGAATGCTTTCAGGTACTGCTTCTAAATTGGCCATTAACTCTTCAATTGTTTTGTTTTGTAACTCCGGATGTCCTTCAAGCGCCGCATTTAAGTTAGTGACATACGCATTATGATGTTTCGTGTGATGAATATTCATCGTTTCTTTGTCAATATGTGGTTCCAATGCATCGTACGCATAAGGCAATTGTGGTAATTCAAATGCCATGCTTCATTCCTCCTCTTCATTATGTAATCATCCACTAATGAAACTTATTTACACGTTTAACAAACAGAAAAGTTTCATAAGTGAACCTACTTTAAGAGTACCAAAATGAAGCGAATGTTTCAAATTATTTGCAAAAAAACCTCACCGACTTGCTCAGCGAGGCGAATGGACCCTGCAGGACTCGAACCTGCGACCAGACGGTTATGAGCCGTCCGCTCTAACCAGCTGAGCTAAGGGTCCGTCATATTCGATGGTAATTTTATCAAAAAAGTCACCTATCGTCAATACGTGCAAATGGTGAAACAAAATGGTTGTGTAGCGAACATAAAAAGAAGTAGAATGGGAAATGATGACGCGTAAACGTGAAAAGGATGTGAATGATGATGTGGAGACGATTGTTACAAAGCCTCTATTCCCCAGTACATATTGCTCGCTTTCGCTTTCATCCGATTGGAAAAGCGATTGGCTACGTATTCTTTTTATCGCTTATTGCAACGTTACCCATAGCCATGTATTTTACGATAAGCGTAAACAAAATGATCGGCGCAACGCATCAGCTACTCGAACAAGATCTTCCTCCATTTGAGGTCATAGACGGAAAACTGACATCAAATGAAAATGAGCCAATCAAACTGACGCATCCGAATGTAACGATTTTGTTTGATAGCACAGGTACACTTACCACAGATGATGCAACACGCTACATCAATGCTGTTGCGTTTTTAAAAGAGGAACTTGTGCTTGTCACCAATGGACATATGCAATCATATCCGTATACTTTTATGCAAGTAGATCGATTCACAAAAGAAGATGTATATGAGTTTGCGGGGACGCTACAATCGCTGCTTCCGATTGTCATTTCGCTATCGTTTCTCATTTTGTACTTTTTCACATGTACAAGCAAATTCCTTTACGTTACCGTTCTCGCATTCATCGGTCTTATCTTCCGTGAAACATTAAATAAGCGCGGCACGTATCGCCACATGTGGAGCATATCCGCTTACTCCATCACGCTAGCAACAATCTTTTTTACCGTTATGGAGGCATTGCAAATCGTTGTACCTTATGCAGTTGCTTTAGACTGGTTCGTTTCTGTGACGATTTTGTTTGTCTCCATTAAAGAACTCCCTTCTATAAAAGAAGCAGGCTAACGTACCTGCTTCTTTTTATACTTTAAATGTGGAGGTAAGCGTTGATAATTCCACCACTTTTGTAATCGACGTCGAATGATGTTTTACGCTTTGAATCGTATCGTTTACTTTTTTAAACTCTTCGGCAAACAAATGAATATCAGTAATTAAATGCGTCAGTCGCTCCCCCCCACCTTGCGAAGACATATTCATATCTTTAGCGCTTTCCGAAATGTTTTGCACGCTTGTTAATAAACGTTCCATTCCTTTTTTCATCTCGTCTACACGATAGATGCTTTCATCTGAAGCACTTGCTGTTTCTTCAGCCCCTTGTTTCACAGTTGCAATGGCTGCCATAAGGTGATCGTTCGACTCGATTGCATGCTGCGAAACGCTCTCTAAATCCCCACCTGTCATCATTAACTGCTTTGTCGTTTCGTTCATCTCGCGAATCATATTTTTCATGCTCGTTAACATGCTTTGGTGATGGTTGGAATGTAAACATATTCATATGTTTTCTAATGTATTGTACATACTTTTTTATTTGTGCGCCCACCGCACATCCCCCTTCGACAAATACAGACAAAGAATACCAAAAACATGTCAACCATATGTTAAGCCGTTGTAAAACAATGTAAAGCACATGTAATTTTTACGCATACATCGATCGGACAAGCCATATGGATAAATAAGAAAAGGAAAATGGGGGAATATCATGAAAAAGCTTCTCATTCTTTTTATGCTCGTTGCCATATGTGCCATTGCGTATCATGATGTCACAAAAGGAACGATTCATACAATTCATGCAGAAAAAACGGTCAAACAAACGAACGAGCTTCCATATCGCGAGGTTACCGTCCAACGTGGCGATACGCTCCTCTCCATTATCGAACGTGAAATGAATGGTAAATTGCCCGTACCCATCGATCAACTCATTACTGATTTTCAAGCGCTCAATCCACATGTAAATGCGCATTCCCTTCAAGCTGGCAAAACGTATCGTATTCCACTCTATAAACAGAAATAGCAAAAACGTTGTCAACAAATAAGAAACATTGCTACAATAAAAAATGATTTGATTAATACGTTAAAGGAGCGATTGACGCGTGAGTGAAATCATTCATCGTTCGAAAACCCGCCCTGTTCGTGTTGGAAACATTACAATTGGCGGGAATAATGAGGTTGTCATTCAAAGCATGACGACGACAAAAACGCATGATGTAGATGCAACTGTTGCACAAATCCATCGGTTAGAAGAAGCTGGATGCCAAATCGTTCGCGTCGCTTGCCCGGATGAAAGAGCAGCCGATGCGATTGCTGAAATAAAAAAACGTATTCATATCCCGCTCGTTGTCGATATTCATTTCGACTATCGTCTCGCTTTAAAAGCGATTGAAAACGGTGCGGATAAAATTCGCATTAATCCAGGAAATATCGGGAAACGCGAAAAAGTTGAAGCGGTCGTTAAAGCAGCGAAAGAACGTGGCGTACCGATTCGTATCGGTGTCAATGCTGGCTCGCTCGAAAAGCGCATTTTAGAAAAATACGGGTATCCAACTGCTGATGGTATGGTCGAAAGCGCTTTACACCATATCCGCATTTTAGAAGACCTTGATTTTGAAGACATCATTGTTTCACTCAAAGCTTCCGACGTACGTTTAGCCATTGAGGCGTACGAAAAAGCAGCCCAAGCATTCGACTATCCACTCCATCTTGGCATTACTGAATCCGGTACGTTATTTGCAGGAACGGTAAAAAGTGCTGCGGGACTTGGTGCGATTTTAAGTAAAGGAATTGGTAACACCGTACGGGTATCCCTTAGCGCCGATCCTGTCGAAGAAGTAAAAGTGGCTCGCGAGTTGTTGAAAGCATTCGGTCTTGCGGCGAACGCTGCAACGTTAATTTCTTGTCCGACGTGCGGGCGAATCGAAATTGATTTAATTAGCATTGCAAATGAAATTGAAGAGTATATTGCCCAAATTAAAGCACCGATTAAAGTAGCAGTTCTCGGCTGCGCAGTAAATGGACCGGGGGAAGCGCGAGAGGCGGACATCGGCATTGCAGGAGCTCGCGGAGAAGGGTTATTGTTTCGCCATGGAAAAATTGTTCGCAAAGTACCTGAGGAAACAATGGTCGAGGAGTTGAAAAAAGAAATCGACAAATTGGCAGAAGAATATGCATCGAAAGGAAAATAAAAACAAACGAGAGGGGCATGCCCTCTCGTTTTACCAAAATCGGACGAAAAAGCTTAAAATAATGGAGACAGCACCGATTCCGATCGCCCAAGAACCTAACGTTTCTGCTCCTCGACGGCGGGCGATAAATCCGAAAATAATGCCGGCTGCTCCCATAATGACTGGCATAAGAAAAAGGGAAACAATCGATAAAGCAAGTGCGAGCCAACCAACTCCGCGACCGTTTTCTTCACGGTCTATCTCTTTGTCATCGGAAAATCGAACCGGCTCTGCAATTTCACCTGCTGTTTCCTCCATAAAGTCTCTTTCTACATTTGGAACTGTATCTATCCGTGCGTTGTCGTACAATCGCTCACGTTCATTGTCCATGACAATTCCCTCGCTTTCGTGAAATGAGGAGCACTATTATTATGGAGTAAACGAAGCATCATTATAGATGTTACTTTATGTCAATGATATAATGAGCGAGAAAAACTGCATCATAGAGAGGGGAAACATATATGTTCAAACGGCGATTTGGCATCGATATTGATGGGACAGTCACATGTCCAAGTACATTCATCCCATATTTAAATGAGTCGTTTCAAAAAAATTTAACGCTCGACGATATTACGGATTACGACTTAGTCCCCTTTTTAGACACAACTGAGGAAAAACTAAACGAATGGATGGAACAATATGAACCGATCATTTACAGCGAAGCACCACTTGCTAATGGAGCATTAGAGGTCATCAACAGTTGGAAAGATAAATACGAACTGTACTACATTAGTGCGCGTGGGCGTCACTTATACGACATTACGGAAAAATGGTTTCGAAAACACGGTGTGCATTATCACCATATCGATCTTGTCGGTTCGCATGACAAAATTGAGGCAGTAAAGAAATACAACATCGATATTTTTTTTGAAGACAAATACGATAATGCTTGTAATATCGCTCAGCAATGCCTTATTCCTGTCATTTTATTTGACACGCCGTATAATCGAGGCCCACTGCCAGAAGGCGTCATTCGGGTGTACAACTGGCATGAAGCAAAGAAAAAAGTGGAACAATTGGTTGCAACAACAAGCTGACACTATACATCAGCTTGTTGTTGGCATGATGGACACGTTCCATATACTTCAAACTTATGGCCTGAAATGCTATATCCTCGTAAATCTTCGGATAATTCATTCATCGGACACGTCACAAGCTCTTTTGTTTTTCCACATGACATACAAATAAAATGATGGTGGTGATGATGCACATTGCACGTAAACCGAAAACGCTTCTCTCCAGAAAGTTCTGTCATTTCCAAAATACCTAGCTCGACGAACAACGCCAAATTGCGATAAACTGTGTCAAAGCTAAGACCTGGATACCGTTCTTTCATCACATCAAGCACGTCTTTTGCTGTTAAATATTTGTCTGTTTGTGCGAACAGCTCCAACATTTCTTCCCGCTTCTCTGTATACTTAAATCCCCTTTTTTTCATCAATTCAAACGCTTCAGATACGTTCATGCTTCTTTCATCCTCTCTTCCACTTTTTCCACATGATCGCACCAATCAATATGAAAACAGCTAACAACACAATCGTTCCACCGGGAGCTAAATTTAAGTGATAAGAAACAATTAAACCGAATATGACAGCCATTTCACCAAATAATACCGAGAAACATAACGCCTGTTTAAACCCTTTCGCAATTCGAATACTTGCTGCCACCGGGAGAGTCATAAGTGACGAAACGAGTAAAATACCGACAATTCGCATCGAAGCGGCAATAACAAGCGCAACTAACACAATAAAAACAAAATGAAGCGTCTTTACTTTTACCCCTGATGCTTGAGCATACTCCTCATCAAATGACAAAATAAACCATTCTTTATAAAACAATAAAATGATCGTAAGTACGATGAAAAAAATGATACCAATCGTCCATACGTCCACACGACTTACTGCGCTCACGCTGCCAAATAAGTATGAAAACAAATCTGTATTAAATCCATCGGCAAGAGAAATGAAAATAACACTTAATCCAATCCCACCAGATAAAATAATCGGAATAGCTAACTCTTGATAGTGTTTATATACGGTACGCAATTTTTCAATAAATAATGAGCCTGCAACGGAAAAAGCCATACCGATGTAAATTGGATTGAGTGTAGCTGTTGTTAACCATTTTTTTTGCAAAAGTAAGCTGGCGGCGATCCCTGCAAGCGTCACATGACTTAACGCATCAGCGATAAGTGATAAGCGTCGAACGACAACAAACACACCTAAAAGAGGAGCGATGAAGCCGATGAATATCCCGACAATGAATGCATTTCGCAAAAACTCATATTGAAACAATGCTTCTAACATGCATATCGTCCCTTTCTACACATGGTCGTGGGCGAGTAAATGGAGATGATGACCATAAAATGATGCTACATCTTCTGTCTTTAGTTGAGCGAACTGTTGCACGCTTCCGTGAAAATGTAAATGTTTATTTAAACAAGCAACATGCGTCACTTTTTCTGTAATTGTTCCGATATCATGCGTCACGAGAAGCAGTGTCATATGATGATGTTTGTTTAATTGCTCAAGCATATCATAAAAACTTTGCACGTGATGAACATCTACTCCAACAGTCGGCTCATCTAAAATTAAAAACTCCGGCTTTGACACAATGGCGCGGGCAATAAATACACGTTGCTGTTGTCCCCCTGAAAGTTCGCCAATATTTCGATGAACAAACGGACTCATACCGACTGCATCAATTGCTTCATATACCGCTTTTTCATCGCTTTTTTTCAATCGACGAAATAAACCAAGCTTTCCAGTTAAACCGCTTGCTACAACTTCGTACACCGTCGCAGGAAACCCTGTGTTAAAGCTATTTGCCTTTTGAGATACAAAGCCGATTTTATGCCAATCTTTAAACTGTTCAATCGGTGTGTCGAACAAAAAAATGCGCCCTGTTTGCGGCTTTAACAATCGTAAAATACATTTGAGCAACGTCGATTTTCCCGAGCCGTTCGGACCGACTAAACCTACGAAAGCACCCCTTGGAATGCGAAAATCGATATGTTGCAACACATCCTCGTCATCATATCGAAACGATACGTTCTCTATGCGTAAAATATCATCCATTGCTTAACCACCTTAATTCAAAATGATTCCGATTCATCAGTAAGTATAACGCATTTATCTTCATTAATGAATAGCGGACTTAAATTTAGCCCCGCGCACTTCTTGCGTATTCATAATGGTAGTGAACTACCCCCACTTAATTTTTTAGCGAAAATTTGAAGTGGGGGCTTCCAAAGAAGTTTGACTGCTTTAAACAATCCTTATTCTTTGAGGCGTGTCCACTTCGCCGCTAGAGCATAAGACACTCAGGTCTACAGCTTTACTTTTCTTTAAGATGTTTAATGCGCCATTGACATCAGCATTAATTAGTTTGCCAGACTTTGTTCGATACAAACCGCGCTTAATACGTTTGCCGCTGAACTTATATTCTTTTGGATTGTCGGCATTATATTCAGGAATCTCATCGCCGTCAAAAAAGCTGGCTTGAGACGTATATGATTCTTCCTGTTTCAAGAATTCAATGCCGTAAAATTCACAAAGATATTCTAGTTTTTCTTTT
>NZ_FOJQ01000061.1 GCF_900111795.1 Anoxybacillus pushchinoensis
GCAAGCGGACGTTTGTTTGTGTCTAACACAAAAACCATAGGGTATTCCCCTTTCCTCTGCATAAAGCAGGTCATATTCTCCTCGACCATGTTATAGATGCTTGTTATATGCAAGACACTAGCGCCACCCACCACGCTTGTTTAACCTTGCACGACAGAGGAACGGGCTGGAGAAGCACCCGAACGTGTCATGACATCTATAACGTAGGCTCTGTTTCAAGCCTTGGTCTGGTCAACATGGGGCTTACAAGCCCATGACTTTAGTCATTGGGTTGTTGACATAGTTTTCGCTCTTCCGCTTTGCTTGGAACGATTTGTTTAAAGCGGCGATATAAGTTCATGAGTTGCTCTCGCTCAATCCCTTGTTCGTACGCTTGTTCAACGCCTTCGTAAAATTTAATAACGTCAATGATTTCTTCTGTCGACCAGCTGTAATCAATCGGATACGCATATTTCATGATGTTCACCTTTCTCTCATCGTTGTCTTCCTTTAGTTTGCCCAACGTGCGCGAATTTGTTCTGCCTCTTGAATGATGCGCGCAAAAAGTTCGCTAACGGTCGGCACATCGTGAATAAGTCCGATCACTTGCCCCGCCCATGCAAACCCTTCTTCCGTATTGCCGTCGTAAATGAACCGCTTATTCGCTTGTCCGCTAATGTACTCTTTTAGTTGTTCATACCCTTTTCCTTCTCGTTCAAACTGTAAAATTTTTTCCGTCCATTCGTTCAACAAAGCGCGCGCAGGGGCACCGAGCGATCGTTTAATGACGACGGTGTCGCTTTCTGTACGTTCCACAAGCATTTGTTTGTACACAGGATGGGCATGAATGCACTCTTTTGTCGCAATAAAGCGCGTGCCCATTTCAATTCCTTCCGCACCGAGCGCTAAGGCAGCCATCAACCCGCGCCCGTCGCCAATGCCACCTGACGCGATGACCGGAATCGATACGGAATCGACGACGCGCGGCACTAACACGAACGTGCCGATATCATGTTTACCGAGATGTCCACCCCCTTCTTGCCCGACGACCATAACCGCATCTGCGCCGAGTTCCTCCGCCTTCACCGCTTGTCGCACCGCCGCCACGAGCACAAGTTTTTTCACCGGCACGCCTTGTAACTGCTCAAAAATCGGAGCAGGGTTTCCACCTGTCATCGAAATGACCGGCACGTTTTCTTCAATTGCTACTTCAAGCATATGTGCAAACGGACGTCCATGTTGTCCGATCGCAAAATTCACACCAAACGGTTTGTCCGTTTTTTCCCGCACTTTTTTAATTTCTTCCCGCAACGCATCGGGTGTCTCAAGCGACATCGCCGTAATTTGCCCTAGTCCCCCAGCATTCGACACAGCCGCCGCTAAATCGGCATATGCTAAATACGCTAAACCTCCTTGAATAATCGGATAACGAATGCCTAACAACTCCGTTACTCTCGTTTTCCAATTCACAACCCATTCCCCCTTTACTTTTTATCATTCTTCACACATAAAGAAAAGTCCTTCACAAACAATAAATGAAGAAACATACACCGCCTTTCATTTTTAAACAAAAAAATCATCTTTGCAAACGTATGAAGAAGTGCTATAATTCACTTTGTTTTATGTAAATCCAAGTTAAAGAGGTGTACAGCGAAATTGTCACAGTATGAAACACCGTTATTTACCGGACTGTTAGAGCATATAAAGAAAAATCCGATTCAATTCCATATTCCTGGCCATAAAAAAGGAGCAGGAATGGACGAGCAGTTTCGCTCCTTTATTGGAGAGAATGCGTTAGCGATCGATTTAATTAATATCGGTCCGCTTGATGATTTACATCAGCCAAAAGGAATGATTAAACGGGCGCAACAGCTAGCAGCGGAAGCGTTTGGAGCGGACTATACGTTTTTCTCCGTTCAAGGAACGAGCGGAGCGATTATGACGATGGTCATGTCCGTCGTAGGACCTGGGGATAAAATTATCGTCCCACGAAACGTGCATAAGTCTGTCATGTCAGCGATCGTTTTCTCAGGAGCGACACCGATTTTCGTTCATCCTGAAATCGATAAAGAGCTCGGCATTTCGCACGGCATTACACCAGAAGCGGTAGAGGCAGCATTAAAACAACATCCAGACGCCAAAGGGGTGCTCGTCATTAATCCGACGTATTTTGGCATTGCTGGCGACTTAAAACGCATCGTCGACATCGCCCATCGCTATCATGTTCCTGTCCTTGTCGATGAAGCGCATGGGGTGCATATTCACTTTCATGAACAATTGCCGCTTTCTGCAATGCAAGCCGGGGCAGATATGTCGGCTACGAGCGTGCATAAACTAGGTGGGTCGATGACGCAAAGTTCCATTTTAAACGTAAAAGAAGGGCTTGTGTCACCAAAGCGCGTACAAGCGATTTTAAGCATGTTAACGACGACATCAACATCTTACTTATTGCTCGCTTCGCTCGATGTGGCGCGCAAACGGCTAGCGACAGAAGGACACGAGCTTGCGGAACAAGCGATTCGCCTGGCGAATGAAACGCGCAAACAAATTAACGACATCGATTATTTATATTGCGTCGGCAAAGAAATTCTCGGGACAGAAGCAACGTTTGATTACGATCCGACGAAGCTCATTATTTCAGTCAAAGAGCTTGGACTCACTGGCTACGACGTGGAAAAATGGCTTCGTGAACGATACAATATTGAAGTCGAATTGTCGGATTTATATAACATTTTATGTATTATTACACCGGGCGATACGGAGCAGGAAACGAACGTATTAGTTGATGCGCTTCGTCATTTATCGAATGAATTTCGCCATCAAGCGGAAGTCGGGAAAAAAGCGGAAGTGATTTTACCAGATATTCCTGTGCTTGCGCTCACCCCGCGCGATGCGTTTTATGCAGAAACGGAAGTCGTGCCATTTGATGAATCGGCAGGGCGCATTATTGCTGAGTTTGTCATGGTATATCCACCTGGCATCCCGATTTTTATTCCAGGTGAAATTATTACGGAAGAAAATTTAAATTACATTCGCAAAAATATCGAAGTCGGCTTACCTGTTCAAGGTCCAGAAGACGATACGTTGCGAACGTTGCGCGTCATTAAAGAACATCAGAAATGAAAAAAGCGGAGCTCGTGTGGAGTTCCGCTTTTTTCATCAATAAAAAGAGACCGGCTATGCCGATCCCTTCCCTCTATATGTCTCCTCATCCCCCAAAAGCTCGTTCCGTTCTATATGTTATTCCTCGTCTTCACAATCGCATGTGCAACATTGACCGTACAATACCGTTACTTTTTCATCTTCAAAATGATCGATTGTCGCATTGCATGTTTGGCATACAATTGTACCCATCCCCGATAACCCCTTTTCATTTGAAATGTTTGAAAACGTTTTACTGATTTCATAATAATATGTCATATTTGTTTTGTCAATAGAAATTAGTATGACATATTTAAATAAAAAAGAGACGTAATTTACGCCTCTTCCTCCATTTTATTCATATTGTTCGGCAAGATGAGTAGCTGGTAAAATGTCTGAGAAAAATTCCGCTAAATCTTCAGCTTGTTCTTTTGTGTCGATGCGAAATATTCGTTGTAAGTAGTCGTGGTCTTCGATGTCTTTCGGGTCGAGGAGAGCTGAGCGGCCTGTTTGCATACAGATGACGAGCGGCTTGCCAAAAAACATGCTCGTATAAACAATGCCAAAATCGTAGCGAACGTCTTTTGTCGTAAAGCCGACGAACCTCACTTTTACTTTTTCATGCTCATCATACAATTTTTCAAATACGGGCATATCATTCCCTCCTTCTAATAGGTTAGCATTCATTATACCGCATCATTTATATTTTCGCAATTATTTGTTTTTTTACATATGTACGTGATACAATGAAAGTGATTTCAACGTGTCGAGGTGAACAAAATGGCTTATACAGCTACCATTGAACTTGTCCCTGCATCAACATGGGAGACGGTGACGTTAGAACAATGTAAGCAATTGCTTGAACAATTTCGCGATATCGCCCGCAAAACAGGCGAACAGCTTGGCTGGGACTACGAACAGTCCGCTTTTCCATACGATATCGTCATAAACGAAGACCGCATCATTCTCGTCGGAAAAGATGCACGTTACTATATGATCGAATGCCGCATGCGCGATCGTGCGGTCGAGTTCGTTCTTCCGAAACAAGCGACGCATGGCGATAAAGGAAAAGCAAACGAGCTATGTAAATTTTTCGCCAAACGAATGGCGGGAAAGCTTCATTTATTTAACGGGCGCATCATGTACTACTACAAACGATAAGCCCAAAAAAGCTGACGACAAACGAAATAGACGGCAATCGTTAGTAAGGTTGTCCAACATGCGCGCTTTTTCGTTAAGCGAAACCGAAGCGCAAGCAAAAAGGCAACATACATAAATATGACAAACAATAGCGCCTTAAAAATCAAATGATCGTGAGCCGATCTCCATTCAACAAGTGAAAATAAGCTCCAAATGACGAGTTGAAGTAAAAAAACGATATACATGTTCATACACCCCTTGCAACTATCATATGATCGCAAGGAAAAAAACATGAAAAAGAGGACGGCTAAGCCATCCTCTTTTATTTGTTAATAATATGAATTGGGCTACCGAGCGCCACTTCCGCTGCTTCCATCGTAATTTCACCGAGCGTTGGATGCGCATGAATCGTCATCGCAATATCTTCTGCTGTCATGCCTGCTTCAATCGCTAAGCCAAGCTCTGCGATCATATCTGATGCATTCGGTCCGACGATTTGTGCACCGATAATGACGCCATCGTCTTTCGTTAAGACGAGTTTTAAGAAGCCGTCTGTTTCGTTTAATGCAAGGGCACGGCCGTTTGCGCCAAACGGGAATTTCGCTGTAATGACATCAATGCCTTCTTCGATCGCTTGTTTTTCAAAATAACCGACAGAAGCACATTCAGGGTCAGAGAAGACGACAGCTGGAATCGCTAAGTAGTCAATTTCAGACGGATGGCCTGCGATCGCTTCTGCCGCAATTTTTCCTTCGTATGACGCTTTATGCGCAAGCGGTGGACCTGCGACGACATCACCGATCGCGTAAATGTTTGATACGCTTGTGCGGCATTGTTTGTCGATTTCAATTAAGCCGCGCTCCGTCATTTTCACACCGATTTGTTCCAAGCCCATTTCTTCTGTGTTCGGACGGCGACCAACTGTAACGAGCACGTATTCTGCATCGATCGTTTTCGTTTCGCCATTGACTTCAAACGTTACTGTGACGCCATCTTCACGCTCTTCAACACCTTTTGCGAGGGCGTTTGTGAAGACGTCAACGCCTTTTTTCTTCAAGCGGCGACGAACGACTGCGCTCATTTGTTTTTCGAAGCCAGATAAAATTTCGTCTGCTCCTTCTAAAATGGTAATTTTCGTTCCGAAGTTCGCATACGCCGTTCCTAGCTCTGTGCCGATGTAACCGCCGCCGATGACAACCATCGACTTTGGAATGTCAGACAAGTTGAGTGCGCCTGTCGAGTCAAGCACGCGCTTTGAAAATTTAAATGTTGGCAGCTCGATCGGACGAGAACCTGTTGCGATAATCGCGTTTTTAAATTTGTACGTTTGCGCGCTATTTTCCGTCATGACGCGAACGGTATTTTCGTCAACGAAATACGCTTCGCCGCGCACGATTTCGACTTTATTTCCTTTTAATAAACTTTCTACGCCACCTGTTAATTTTTTCACGACACCCGCTTTCCATTGTTGCACTTTCGAGAAGTCAACTTTCACGTTTTCTGCGAAAATGCCCATATCTTGCGAATGTGTTGCAATTTCGTAGCGGTGACCGGCAGAGATGAGCGCTTTTGACGGAATACATCCGACGTTTAAGCACACACCGCCGAGGTTTCCTTTTTCAACGATCGTTACTTTTTGGCCGAGCTGCGCCGCACGAATCGCTGCGACGTAACCGCCAGGACCTGCACCGACGACGAGAGTTTCTGTTTCAATTGCGAAATCGCCTACTACCATCGCATTACGCCTCCATTAATAATAATTCAGGATCGTTTAATAAACGTTTAATATGATTTAATGCGTTTTGTGCCGTTGCACCGTCGATCATGCGGTGATCGAAGCTTAACGACAACGCTAATACCGGAGCGATTACAATTTCGCCATCGCGCACGACCGGCTTTTCTGAAATGCGACCAATACCTAAAATCGCTACTTCTGGATGGTTGATGACTGGTGTAAACCATTGACCGCCTGCAGAACCGATGTTTGTAATTGTGCACGTTGCACCTTTCATTTCGTTTGGCATTAACTTGCCTTCGCGCGCTTTTGTCGCAAGCTCGTTAATTTCTTTTGCGATCGCAAAAATCGATTTGCGGTCTGCGTGTTTAACAACTGGAACGAGCAAGCCTTTTTCTGTGTCCGCTGCAATTCCGATGTTGTAGTAATGTTTATGAATAATTTCTTCCGTCGCATCGTCAATGGATGTGTTAAGCGCTGGGTATTCGCGAAGCGCAGACGTTAACGCTTTAACGACATATGGCAAGAACGTTAACTTAATGCCTTTTTGCGCCGCGACGTCTTTAAATTTCTTACGATGCGCAACGAGTTTTGTCACATCGACTTCGTCCATTAATGTGACGTGAGGAGCTGTATGTTTCGAGTTCACCATCGCTTTTGCAATTGCGCGACGAATGCCGCTCATTTTCTCGCGTGTTTCTGGGAACTCGCCTTCGAGCACGACCGGTTGTGCTGCTGGTGCCGCTTTTTGTTCTTGAACTGGCGCAGCTTTTTCTTCTACCGGTTGTTTTGGCGCTTCCGCTTGCGGTGCTACGCCACCTGCTAAATAGGCGTCAATGTCTTGTTTTAATACGCGGCCGTTTTTGCCTGTTCCTTGCACAAGACGAATGTCGACACCTTTTTCACGCGCATATTTGCGCACTGATGGCATCGCGATGACGCGTTTTTTCGGCTCCACGCTTTGTGCAGCTGGCTCTTGTTTTACTTCTTCTTTCTTTTCTTCTACTTTTGGCTCATCGCCATGATCGCCTTTAAACTTTAAGTTTTCGTATCCTGGCGCATCAAATGTAATTAACGTTTGCCCGACTGTCGCCACTGTTCCTTCGCTAACTAAAATTTCTAACACTTTTCCTTTAACTGGAGATGGAATTTCAACGACAGCTTTATCGTTTTGTACTTCGCAAAGCACGTCGTCTTCGTTTACTTCATCGCCCGGCTTTACAAACCATTTGACAATTTCACCTTCGTGAATCCCTTCACCGATGTCCGGTAATTTAAATTCAAATGCCATGTATCTCAACCTCCTGTTTCTCAAATGTGGAGGGGAATGCGCCCCTCCATTAGAACGTCATGACTTTTTTCACTGTTTCGATTACATCTTTAAAGTTCGGTAACCATACTGGCTCTGCTTGCGAGAACGGATATACCGTATCCGGTGCTGCAACGCGCAACACTGGCGCTTCAAGGCTAAGAATCGCGCGCTCATTAATTTCTGCTACGACGTTTGCCGCAATACCTGCTTGTTTTTGCGCTTCTTGTACGACGACAGCGCGACCTGTTTTTTCAACTGATGCGATAATCGTTTCAATGTCTAACGGTTGAACGGTACGTAAGTCGATGACTTCAACAGAAATACCTTCTTTTTCAAGCTCCGCTGCTGCTTTTAATGACTCGTGCACCATCGCACCGTACGTGATGACAGACACGTCTGTTCCTTCACGTTTCACGTCCGCTTTGCCGATCGGAATCGTATATTCGCCTTCTGGCACTTCTTGACGGAACGAACGGTACAATTTCATATGCTCTAAGAAAATGACCGGATCGTTGTCGCGAATGGCTGAAATGAGTAACCCTTTCGCATCGTACGGCGTTGATGGGATGACAACTTTTAATCCTGGCTGTTGTGCAACAAGTCCTTCTAAGCTGTCAGCGTGCAACTCTGGCGTATGTACGCCGCCACCAAACGGTGAACGAACGGTAATTGGCGCATGGAAACGTCCGCCAGAACGATAGCGCATGCGCGCCATTTGACCAGAAATGGAATCCATCACTTCGTATACGAAACCGAAAAATTGAATTTCAGGCACAGGGCGGAATCCTTGTAACGCTAAACCGATCGCTAAACCGCCAATTCCTGATTCTGCAAGCGGTGTGTCGAATACGCGATCTTCGCCAAACTCTGCTTGCAATCCTTCTGTCGCACGGAATACCCCGCCGTTTACACCGACGTCTTCACCAAACACGAGAACGTTCGGGTCTTTGCGCATTTCTACGCGCAACGCATCCGTGATTGCTTGAATCATTGTCATTTGCGCCATTGCTTATTTCGACTCCTTTTCTTTGTAGATTTCGTATTGTTCTTTTAAGAACGCAGGCATCTCTTCGTACATGATCGACATTAAGTCGGTTACTTTTTGTTTCGGTGTTTCGTCCGCTTTCTTAATCGCTTCTTTAATGTCTTCTTTCGCTTGTTCGATGACGCGATTTTCTTCTTCTTCGCTCCATAATCCTTTGTTTTCTAAAAACTTACGGAAACGAACGAGCGGATCTTTTTTCTCCCATTCGTTTTCAAGCTCTTTTGAACGATAGCGTGTCGGATCGTCACCAGCCATCGTATGCGGACCGTAACGGAAGCAAAGCGTTTCAATCAATGTTGGTCCTCCACCGTTAATTGCACGCTCGCGAGCGTCACGCACCGCTACATATACAGCAAGCGGATCCATACCGTCGACTTGAATGCCCGGAATACCAGCTGCTGCTGCTTTTTGAGCGATTGTTTTTGCCGCCGATTGTTTTTCGACTGGCGTTGAAATCGCGAAACGGTTGTTTTGAACGATAAAAATCGCTGGGGCGTTAAACGCGCCGGCGAAGTTAATTCCTTCGTAGAAGTCGCCTTGCGATGCACCGCCGTCACCTGTGTATGTAACTGCGACCGCTTTTTTGCCGCGCTTTTTCATGCCGAGCGCAACGCCGGCTGCTTGAATAATTTGCGCACCGATAATAATTTGCGGCGGCAACGCGTTCACGTCTTCAGGAATTTGGTTGCCATGGAAATGACCGCGCGAGAATAAAAACGCTTGGTAAAGCGGTAAACCGTGCCAAATCATTTGCGGAACGTCACGGTAGCCCGGTAAAATGAAGTCTTCTTTTTCTAGCGCGAAATGGCTCGCTAATTGGCTCGCTTCTTGTCCTGCTGTTGGCGCATAGAAGCCGAGACGTCCTTGACGGTTTAACGAAATGCAACGTTGGTCAAGTACGCGCGTGTATACCATGCGGCGCATTAATTCTTTCAATTGCTCATCTGTTAAATCTGGCATTGCCGCTTCGTTTACGACTTCGCCTTCTTCATTTAAAATTTGAAATGTCGGGAACTGCTCAGCGACTTTTTCAAGTTGCTTTTTCACATCAAATAGGGGCTTTTTACCCATGTTGTTCACCTCATCCTTTCTTTTTCAACACGTAAAATGATGCACCTTTTAATTTGCCCAAAAACGATTTGTTTTTACTACGCTTGTGTATGAAAAGCTGTATTAATAAAAAAAGCAATTACGATTAATACAACTGTTTTTTTACATCTTTCAGTTTACACCCTTCGACAACGCACGTCAACCAGTTTGCTTGACACGTTCTATGTAAAAATGAAATTTAGAAAATTTTAACTGTGTTATGAATCTGTTATACTTATTTTTTTAAATCTGTATTATTTCTGTTTTACAACGTGTTTATGTATGTTTCGTCAGCCAATTGCACTTTTGTGCATAATCGCCCATAATAAAACGTAGTCTACTTTGTGGATAAGGAGTGAAACGACGTGATTACGATGAAAGATATTATTAAAGATGGACATCCGACGTTACGAAAAGTAGCGGAAGAAGTTCCCCTTCCCCCTTCTGAAGAAGATCGCCGCATTTTAGCGAGTTTATTGGAATATGTAAAAATGAGCCAAGATCCTGAGCTAGCGAAGGCATACGGGCTTCGTCCAGGCATTGGCTTAGCTGCCCCACAAATTAACGTTTCAAAACGGATGATTGCTGTGCATGTGACGGATGAAAAAGGAACGTTGCATAGCTATGCGTTATTTAATCCGAAAATTGTGAGCCATTCGGTTGAGATGTGCTATTTAACGAGCGGAGAAGGTTGTTTGTCTGTAGACGAAGCAATTCCGGGTTACGTGCCGCGCTATATGCGCATTACCGTCACCGGAACGACGCTTGAGGGCGAAACGGTGAAGCTGCGCTTGAAAGGATTGCCTGCGATCGTATTTCAACATGAAATTGACCATTTAAACGGCATTATGTTTTATGACCATATTAATAAACAAAATCCGTACGACGTGCCAGCTGGCGCTATCCCGATCGAACGGTAAAATAAAAGAGCTCCGCCATGGGAGCCCTTTTATTTTACTAAGCCAAGGTGACGTAGTCCGAATAAAATACCATCTTCATCGACAGCTTTTGTCACAAAGTCGGCCGCTCGTTTCGCTTCTTCATGCCCATTTCCCATCGCGACTCCTGTCCCGACAAAACGCAACATTTCCGTATCGTTTAATCCGTCGCCGAACGCATAGACGTGTTCGCGTCGAATACCGAGCTCGTCAATCATTTTTTTAATTCCTTCTGCTTTCGATCCGCCATATGGCAATACGTCCGTTGACACCGCATGCCAGCGTACGAAGTGAAACGTCGGAAACGATTGAATATACGGCTGTTCTTCTTCTGGTTTACAAAATAAAAGCGCTTGATAAATGTCGTTTCGTTCGTCATACGTTTCATCGTGCGGTGGATGAGTAAATTTTAAACTTCCCATGCTTTCGTGAATGTACGGATGATCGGCGACACTTGCTCGCATCGTGTCGGCGTCCATAAAAATAAGCGGATGGTCATTGTCGCGTGCCATTTGTTTTAATGCACGAAGTTGCTTGCGATCAAGCGGTTGATTGTAAATGACCTCCCCTTCAAAAACGACATATTGTCCGTTAAAGCTGACAAATGATTGAATATCGAGTTCTTTTCGCAACGATTCAAACATAAACGGCGCTCGTCCGGTGGCGATCGCTACATATACCCCTTGTTTTTTTAATTCATGTATCCCTTCATATGTCGATTCCGGCAACTGTTTATCATGATCTAACAACGTTCCGTCAATATCAAAAAAGACGATTTTTCTCTCCATGTTTCTCGCGCTCCTCGTTTAAAAGTTCACAAACTTACCCTGAACCTCCCGATGGCTAAAGCCACGGGGTTCTTGTGTACAAAAGGGTTTCTCGTACACCTGCGTGTAGAACTCACCCTTGTTCCACAAGACTTTCATGGGCAAACACCTTACTGGTGCTTATCGCCCTGTGCGCCCG
>NZ_FOJQ01000017.1 GCF_900111795.1 Anoxybacillus pushchinoensis
CAGATGGTTGACGAGAAGAACGTGTGTTGGCAAAACGGTCAGAAGATGGGGGCAAATGGCTATTGGAGCTGTTTTTTTTCGTGCGTGCTTCCAGCTCTTGAACGCGATACTTGAGTTGTTCATTTTCTTTGCGTAGCTGTTTGTTTTCGTGACGCAAATGTTCATTTTCTTGAACGAGTTGATGAATGAGCTGTTTTTGTTGTTGAACTTTGCCGATTAAGCTCTCAACTGTAAATACAGCTTGTTGTACCGTCAACATGCGATTCACCTCCTTGTCTATCAGTATTCACATCATAGACAAGGAAAGAAGAAAATATTCAGCTCACTTTATGATGTGGCTGAATAGTTACAAACGATTTATTCGTAACGAAAAAGGTTTAACGTTAATTGAGTTGTTAGCAGTTATCGTTATTTTAGGAATTATCGCTGCCATTGCAATTCCGAGTATTGGGGGAATTATAAACAAGTCAAAAGATGACGCAAAAATTGCTGAGGGAATTCAAATTATTAATGCTGCTAAACTTTATATGACTGCTAATACACCTAGTTCTTTTCCAGCAACATTGACTGAGGACGATTTAAATTCCTATTTAGACAACGTCAAAGATGATGATTATGAAGTGGAGGTCAGTCAAGATGGAGAAGGGAAGTATTCATATATTCTTAAAAACCACGATGCAAATGATGTTCTTGATAAAGATGAACTAACTGAGGGTGAGTTGCAAAATAAAAGAAAAAATGAATAAAATCTTTTTAGCTTAGAGTGATCGCATATGTTGTTCTTTATTTCCTTCCTCCTCGGTCTTCTTCTCGGTTCTTTTTATAACGTTGTCGGGTTAAGGGTGCCGAAAGCGGAGTCGATTGTTGCGCCACGTTCGCATTGTCCGTCTTGTAAGCGAACGTTGACGGCGACGGAGTTAATTCCGGTCGTTTCGTATGTGTTACAAAAAGGGAAATGTCGCGCATGTTCGGCGCGCATTTCCTTTGTTTACCCATTCGTTGAGCTGTCTACGGCGATGTTGTTTGCGCTTGCCCCACTTTTTGTCGGTTGGTCAGCGGAAGTCGTCGTTAGTTGGACGCTCATTTCTTTATTTGCTATCGTTTTCGTTTCAGATGTGCATTATATGGTCATTCCAAATCGTATTTTGTTGTTTTTTGCCCCACTTCTTCTTATTGAGCGTCTATGGTTTGCGCCGCTTACTCCGTGGTGGGATAGTTTGCTAGGCAGCATCGTTGGATTTTTAATGTTATTTATTATCGCGCTCATAAGTAAAGGCGGGATGGGTGGAGGCGACATTAAGCTATTTGCTGTCATCGGCTTAGTGCTTGGAGCGAAATTAACGGTTGTTGCGTTCTTTTTATCGACGCTCGTCGGGACAATATTTGGGCTTGTCGGCATGGCGATTGGGCGTGTAAAACGTGGCGAACCGATGCCGTTTGGCCCGGCGATTGCTGTTGGAACAATGATCGCTTACTTTTTTGGTGAAGCAATGATCGAGGCATACGTCAATGTTATGATGTAAGGAGAACGAGCTTATGCGGCTTTTTTCAATAAAAAATAAAATAGGCAATATCGTTATAAAAGATCATGTCATTCGCTACGTTGAACTGAAACAAAAGCAACCGCTCGTCTTGCATATGTGCGAGGAATGGCCGCTTCCAGAAGGGATTGTGCGCGACGGAAAAATTGTTAATGAAGAACAGCTTACCGAAGTGTTAGAACAATGCGTGGACGAATGGAAAATAAAACATCGCCGCGTTCGTTTTCTCGTTCCTGATCCGCTCGTCGTCATTCGAAAAATATCGTTGCCAAAAGACGTGGACGTCGAAGATATACGCAGTTATTTATTTATGGAAATTAGCGCTACCATTCCACTTCCGTTTGAAGATGCGGTATTTGATTATGTGGTGCTTGAGAAAACGGAAGAAGCGCTCCACGTTTTATTATTTGCAGCTCCAGAAGCGCACGTTTTGCAATATGCTGAACTGTTCGAGATCGTTTACAGGATATGAAGAATGGACGACAGTGATGGATGAAGTGCCAGAGCTTTCTTATTCCTTGACTGTATCAACATTTTATGCACCAGAATTGCGCCAATGGATTGAGCAATTGCCACCACTTGATTTACCGCAACCGAGCGAAAAGCGCAATCCGTTTCCTTCACTAACGGAACAATAAAGGGGGCGGTCGAATGCAAGATGAGCGGGGAATGACGTTAATCGAACTGTTAGCTGTCGTTGTGATTTTGAGTATTTTAATGATGATTGCGACCATTTCTGTCATTGAGGTAATAAAAAAGTCGCGCGATCGGGCGTTTGTTGCGACAGCTTATACGCTCTATGAAGCAGCACGGCTTCACGTTGGTGCGCAAAAAGTAGAGTTTTTAACGCCAAATGAAAGCGAGATATTGACGTATGAACAATTAGTCGCTGATGGGGTTCTTGAAGGAATTATCGATCCATACACATCGAAACGTTTGCCGCCAAATGATGATTCATACGTCATTGTGACAAAACAAAGTGACGGTACGATCACATATGCCGTTTGTTTAAAAGGGGAAACGAAGCAAATTTGTAAACAAAACGGCGTGCCTGTCGATCAATTGTCTGTCAATGATATTCAAGACAAGTAGTGCGAAATTTGACGAAAACCTTCCGCAACGAGACGACAAATGTCTCGTTTTTTTTTTCTTTTTTTATGTTACGATGGGCGAAGAATGACAGCGGGAGGGGAAAAAGATGGACAAGCCAGCGAAAAAAGCGATTGTGATTAAAGTGAACGGAAAAGAACAACCGTATACGACGGAAACGAGCACGTTATTAGAATGGTCAAGTGACGACAGCGATGAACGATATGAAAAACAAAATGATTCGCTCCAATTTGAAACGGATAGTAAACGATATAAAAAACGATCGCCTTGGCGCTCCTTTCTGTTCGCGATTGCTTTAGCAGTCGTTCTTGGGACAAGCTTTGGCTTCCTTGTGTTAACAATTATTCCGACAGCAGAGAAGACAGCATCGCCAGCGACGTTGCAACAAGAACAAAAAGAAGAAGCCCCGATTGCGCAACGAACCGAGACGGTTTTTGTCATTCAAGGAGGAGTGTTTCAAGATGAAAAAGCAGCGAATGTATATGTACAAAAAATAAAGGCACAACAACGTCCGAGCGTCATGATTGGAAAACAGCCTGTTTATGTATTTTTAGGCATGGCATTGACAAAAGAGGAGGCAAAGCAAATCGCAAGTTTATATGAACCGCTCGGCATTGACACGTACGTGAAATCGTGGAATGTATCTATTGATGAAAAAGAAAAAGAAGCGTTTTTTACCATCGTTTCTTTTATTAGCAAGTTGCTAGCTGGGCAACAACTTGTTAATGAACAGTGGAAACAGCTACAGTCGTATTCGTTTCATAACGAACATATGAAAAAAGCGTATAAAGCGCTTCAAACTTTTCAACAAACAAACGACAACGCCCAACTATGGAAAGCACAACAACATATATTAAACGTTTTACAATAAGAAGCGCACTGCTTCTTTTTTTGTGTCGAACCATTGTTTATTGTGTATAAATTTGGTACGATACAAGTGTATCTTCCTTGAAACAAACGCTCATGACAGAAAGGTGATGACGATGCAACTTGTGTTAGCTTCTAGTTCTCCTCGTCGAAAACAACTACTTCGTATGCTTGGACTTCCGTTTGACATCCTCGTCAGCGATGTCGATGAATCATTCGACGACAACTTATCCCCAAGTGAAATTGTGCAGCAGCTTGCGCATAAAAAAGCGTATGCGGTATGGCAACAAGTAAGCGATGCGTGCGTCATCGGTGCTGATACGATCGTTGTATGCGAGGGAGATGTGCTTGGAAAGCCAGCGAGCGAACAAGACGCCTTTCGCATGTTAAAACGTTTATCAGGGAAGACGCATGAAGTGTGGACAGGGGTGGCGATTTGTACGACAAATACATGCGTCACATTTGCTGAGAAGACGGACGTTACATTTTGGCCGCTTTCAGATGAAGACATTTGGGCATATATTGCGACGAAAGAGCCGCTTGATAAAGCGGGGGCATATGGCATTCAACAACGTGGAGCGCTTTTTGTTCAAAAAATCGATGGCGATTATTTTTCTGTTGTTGGTTTGCCGATCGCTAAACTTGCTCGCGAATTAAAAAAATTCGGATTTTGTCCATTTCGTTAAAAAAAGGTTAAAATAGAGGGGGGAACGTATGCTTATTCGTCATGTTCCGCCCGATGAACGCCCGCGTGAACGCTTGCTTTCTGAAGGACCGCAAAGCTTATCAAATCAAGAACTGTTAGCCATTTTGCTTCGCACGGGGACAAAGCAATATTCCGTTCTCACGCTTGCACAACATTTACTCACCCATTTCGAAGGACTTCGTCAGCTAAAAGATGCGACTATCGAAGAAATGACAAGCATTAAAGGAATTGGAAAAACAAAAGCTATTCAAATTATTGCAGCGCTTGAACTCGGTCGGCGCGTACACCAAATGCAATATGACGATCGTTACGTCATTCGCTCTCCAGAAGATGGTGCGCGATACGTCATGGAAGATATGCGTTTTTTAAGTCAAGAACATTTCGTTGTGTTATATTTAAATACGAAAAATCAAGTGATGCATAAAAAAACAGTATTTATTGGCAGTTTAAATGCGTCGATTGTTCATCCGCGCGAAGTATATAAAGAGGCGATAAAACGTTCGGCAGCATCGATTATTTGCATTCATAATCATCCGTCAGGAGATCCAACACCGAGCCGGGAAGATATTGAAGTGACGCGCAGGCTCGTGGAATGTGGTCGTCTCGTCGGTATTGAGCTACTCGACCATTTAATCATTGGTGATAAAACGTATGTTAGCTTAAAAGAAAAAGGATATGTGTAAATCATTCTCTTTTTATCACAATTGCGTTATAATAAATTGTCATGAGTTTTTGAAAGCATTTTGTTTCAGAAAGGAAGATACGAACATGTTTGGCATTGGATCAAAAGATCTCGGAATAGATTTAGGTACGGCGAATACGCTTGTTTATGTGAAAGGAAAAGGAATTGTGTTGCGCGAGCCTTCTGTCGTTGCGCTACAAAAAGATACGAAGCAAATTGTTGCGGTCGGTAATGAAGCAAAACAAATGATCGGGCGCACGCCAGGAAACGTAGTTGCGCTTCGTCCGATGAAAGATGGAGTAATCGCTGATTATGAAACGACAGCTATTATGATGAAGTATTACATTAAGCAAGCGACGAAAAATAGTGGCTTGTTTGCTGGAAAGCCATATGTTATGGTTTGCGTTCCATCGGGGATCACCGCAGTAGAAGAGCGTGCCGTGATTGATGCGACGAGACAAGCTGGGGCTCGCGATGCTTACACAATTGAAGAGCCGTTTGCCGCGGCAATCGGTGCGAACTTACCTGTATGGGAGCCGACAGGAAGCATGGTCGTCGATATTGGGGGTGGCACAACGGAAGTCGCTGTCATTTCTTTAGGTGGCATTGTAACGAGTCAATCCATCCGTGTCGCTGGCGATGAAATGGATGAGGCAATTATCCAGTATATTCGCAAGACGTACAATTTAATGATCGGGGAGCGCACAGCGGAAGCGATTAAAGTCGAAATTGGCTCAGCAGGCAATCCGGAAGGAATCGGAAGCATGGAAATTCGCGGTCGAGATTTATTAACAGGGTTGCCAAAAACGATTGAAATTCATGCGGAAGAAATTGCAGAAGCATTGCGTGATACAGTATATGCCATCGTTGATTCCGTGAAAAATACGCTTGAAAAAACGCCGCCGGAGCTTGCAGCCGATATTATGGATCGCGGAATCGTTTTAACTGGTGGAGGAGCGTTGTTGCGCAACTTAGATAAAGTTATTAGCCAAGAAACGAACATGCCGGTCATTATTGCCGAAAACCCGCTCGACTGCGTTGCGATTGGTACAGGAAAAGCGCTTGATCATATTCATTTATTTAAAAATAAAGCGCGAGACCATCGCTAATGCATAAGAAGGTGTTTTTATGCCGAAGTTTTTCTTAAATAAACGGCTGATCATATTGCTTGTGAGCCTCATGGTTCTCGTTGCTCTCATCGGATTTTCGTTGAAAGACCGAAGCGAGTTGACATGGATGGAAAAGTTCGTGAAAGACACCGTTGTTTTCATGCAATCTATCGTGCATAAGCCCGCACAGCTCGTTGCGGGCTTCTTTGAAAATGTGAACGATTTACGCCATACATATGAAGAAAACAAACGGCTAAAGGCTCATCTAGAGCAATACGTTCTTTTACAGTCTGAAGTGGAATCGCTAAAAAAGGAGAACGAACGCTTACGTGAACTGCTTGAAAAAAAAGAAAGCTTGCGCGATTTCTTAGCCATTCAAGCAACAGTTATTGGTCGTAACCCTGATCGTTGGAAAGAAACGTTAATCGTTAATAAAGGATCTCAACATGGCGTCGAGAAAAATATGGCTGTTATTACTCCACAAGGATTGATTGGAAAAGTGCGCAGCGTATCCCCTTTTAGCGCAACGGTGCAACTGCTTAGCGCAAAAGATCGTCAAAATCGCATTTCAGCGTTCATTCAAGGGGATGAAAACGTATTCGGCTTAATTGAGGGGTATGATGAAGAGCGGGAAGCGTTGTTGCTTAAACGCATTCCGTATGATGCAAAAATAAAGAAAGGGCAACGTGTATTTACATCAGGACTTGGCGGGATTTTTCCAAAGGGATTATTTATCGGAGAGGTTGAAGAGGTCGTTGCGGATGAGTACGGGCTTACACAAATTGCCTACGTCAAGCCAGCAGCGAATTTTTATGATATTGACGATGTCATTATTGTGAAACGAAAAATTGATATGGTGCAAGAGGAGGAAGAGCAATGAATCGCTTCTTTCTTTCTTCTCTTGTGACCGTCGTGTTTTTATTTGAAAGCATCATTGTCCAGTTGTTTTCCTACCCGTTATTTGATGTTTATTTGCTCGTCCCGCGCGCCTTGCTCATTGTTCTCGTGTTTATGACGATGTTCGTTGGACAAGCAGAAGGAATGACATATGGTTTTATATTTGGGTTGCTGTATGATGTTGTGTATACGGAAATATTAGGGGCGTACACTTTTGCTTTTCCGCTTATTGCTTATTTAGTTGCGAAGGCGATGAACATTTTGCACAAAAACGCATGGACCGCCTCCTTTTTTTCCATTGTTGCAATCGCGTCTGTAGAATGGTATACGTATGCTATTCAACTCGTGATTAGTGGAACGACGATGTCTGCCCCAACATTTTTCCAAGTGCGCTTTTTGCCAACGTTATTTATTCATACAATTGTTATATTGCTCATTGCTTATCCGTTAAAGCAAACGTTGTTGAAGTGGGGAGAGAAGCAGGACGAATCGTCACCTATGTGAAGGAATACAAAAAAATGCGGAGAACTATTCATTGAGGTGAAAGTCGTGGCTGGCAAAGAAAAGAGACCATATGTGTCGATGAAAGGGACGAAAGAAGGGCTGACGTTGCAACTTGATGATACGTGCGCCTATGATGAATTGTTAAAACAAGTAGACGAATTGTTGACAGGAGCAACTCGCGACGAAGAAGGCCCGCTTGTTGCTGTGCATGTTCATGTCGGCAACCGATATTTGACGCGCGAACAAGAAGAACGTTTGCGCGATGTCATCCGAATGAAAAAAAATTTAATTGTCCACTCGATTATAAGCAATGTCATGACGAAACAAGAAGCGTTAGAATGGAAAAAGAAAAATGAAATCGTATCAGTTGCGAAAATTGTTCGTTCCGGACAAGTGCTTCACGTCGATGGAGACTTACTTTTAATTGGTGATGTGAATCCTGGGGGAACCGTCGTTGCGACAGGAAATATTTTTGTATTAGGGGCGTTGCGCGGCATCGCTCATGCAGGATATGAAGGAAACCGCCAAGCGATCATCGCAGCGTCAATTATGAAACCGACACAATTGCGCATTAGCGATATTATGAATCGAGCGCCAGACTATCGCAGCGAGGAAGGAAATGAAATGGAGTGTGCCTATATTGATGAGCACGATCAAATTGTCGTCGATCGGCTTCAACTATTGATGCATTTACGTCCGAATTTAACTCGTATAGAAGGGAGTTTTTGACAGTGGGAGAAGCGATTGTTGTTACTTCTGGTAAAGGGGGCGTCGGTAAAACAACAACGACAGCCAATCTCGGCACGGCGCTCGCCTTGCTAGGAAAGCGCGTCTGTCTCGTTGATACCGATATCGGGCTACGCAATCTCGATGTCATCATGGGGTTAGAAAATCGTATCATCTATGATCTTGTCGACGTTGTTGAAGGACGTTGCACGATTCAAAAAGCGCTCGTCAAAGATAAACGGTTTGAGGATCGCCTTTATTTATTGCCAGCTGCCCAAACGAGCGATAAGTCCGCTGTAACACCGGAACAAATGAAGGAGCTCATCGACAATTTAAGACAAGATTACGATTATATTTTAATCGATTGTCCAGCAGGCATTGAGCAAGGATATAAAAATGCTGTAGCAGGAGCGGATGAAGCGATCGTCGTCACGACACCGGACATTTCAGCTGTGCGCGATGCGGATCGAATTATTGGATTGCTTGAAAAAGAAGAACATATGAAACGTCCACGTCTAATTATTAACCGCATTCGCAGCCATATGTTGAAAAATCATGATATGTTAGATATTGATGAAATTGTGATGCACTTATCTATTGATTTACTTGGCATTATTGTAGATGATGAACATGTCATTAAAGCGTCAAACAATGGCGAGCCGATCGTTCTCGATCCGAACAGTAAAGCATCTTTAGCGTATCGCAATATCGCCCGTCGCCTCCTCGGTGAATCAGTGCCGCTTATGTCGCTCGATAACGAAGAACAAAAAGGGTTTTTTTCGAAAATTAAAAAATTGTTTAGCGCGCGTTAGCACTTCCGGTTGGGAGTGCTTTTTCTTATTCATATCTTTTCCCTCCTTTCCATACATATAGTACAAATAGGACGAGAGGGGTGGGAATGTGAGCGATCGAATTGAACATATTCGAAAGCGAATAGCCAAGCGAAAAAAAGCGCGTGAACGTTACGTTCAAACGATGTTAACCGATTGGAATGAAGAAGAAAAGTACGGAAATCCAACGGTTGTGACGTATGATAGGGGGCAAGAGCCACCGCTTTTTCGCAAAGACGTATTTTTGTTAAAAAGCTTTCTTGCTATGCTTTTATTTTTTAGCGTTGCCATCTTATTTCAATATGACTCCCCGAAAATTGAAGGCGCGCGCGCATTCGTGAAACGAGCGATGGAAAAAGATTTTCAGTTTGCGACAGTTGCGCAATGGTACGAAAAAAATTTTGGCAAGCCGCTTGCATTTTTTAACGTAAAAAAACAAGAAGATGCAACAGCTGTATATGCGTTTCCTGCTTCAGCACGTGTCGTTGAAACGTTTGAACATAATGGACAAGGTGTAGTCATTGAAACGGATCAGAAGGTCGTGGCGGTGGAAGAAGGAATCGTCATTTTCGCGGGGGTAAAAGAGCCGTACGGAAAAACGGTCATTGTTCAACATGCGGACGGAAGTGAAACGTGGTATGGAAAGTTATCTGCTATTTCGGTAAAGTTGTATGATTTTATTGAAGCTGGCAAAGAAGTCGGGACAGCGGAGACGAGCGATAAAAAAGGGGTATTTTATTTTGCGATCAAACGAGGGGATCATTTCGTCGATCCGGTTCAGGTGATTTCCTTTGAATAAATGGCTCTCTACGTTTATGAACATTCACATCCATCCGCTGTTTTGGTTCATTGCGCTCATTGCAATTATGACAGCGCAATTTCAAACGCTCCTTTTATTGTTTTGGATTGTGCTTTGGCACGAACTTGGACACGTTGTAGCGGCGCACATGTTTTCATGGCGCGTCAAACGTGTCTTACTTTTGCCTTTCGGTGGTGTTGCCGAAATGGATGAGCATGGAAATCGTCCGTTTTACGAAGAGTTGATCGTTACAATTGCAGGTCCGCTCCAACATCTAATCATCTTTTTTATAGCATATATTGCTCATCATGCGAACGTCATATCGAGTGAGATGTACCACCAATTGCTCGAATACAACTTATCCATTTTGCTCATTAATTTATTGCCCATTTGGCCGCTTGATGGGGGGAAGCTCTTTTTTCTTTATCGCACGGCGCGCACATCGTTTCGACGTGCGCATGAGCAAACCATTTATGCTTCTGCCTTTGTTTTAATGATCTGTTTCGTCGTTTTGTTGGTCGTCGCACCGCTGAACGTTAACTTGTGGATCATTGGCTTCTTTTTAGCGTATGCGCTTTGGGGAGAATGGAAGCAACGCACATACGTATGGATTCGCTTTTTACTTGAACGATATTACGGCAAGCGAGTGGAATATGTGACGTTAAAACGTCTCGTCGTCGATGCAAATGATCCGTTATTTCGCGTCCTTCTTTTATTTCATCGCGGAAAAAAACATGCGATTATTGTGAAGAAAAATCATATAGAAATGGAGCTCGATGAAAACGAGTTGTTATACGCTTATTTTCATGAGAAACGAACAAACGAACCGATCGGACATTTGATTCATACGTATTGACAATTGTTTTCTTTTTATGCTATCATCTTCTATGTTGTGTAGCACCCGTGCTACAACCGCTCAGCTAAGGCTTTTTAAGCGTTCGCTTGAACCGCCTCACAGCTGGCGAGTCTGAGTCTAATTTAGGAGGTGCAAATATGTACGCGATTATTGAAACTGGTGGAAAACAAATTAAAGTGCAAGAAGGCCAAGCGATTTACATCGAGAAAATCGATGCAGCAGAAGGTGAAACAGTTACATTCGACAAAGTGCTATTTGTAGGTGGCGAAAACGTAAAAGTTGGTAACCCTACAGTCGCTGGCGCAACAGTAACGGCGAAAGTTGAAAAGCATGGTCGTCAAAAGAAGATCATCGTTTTCAAATATAAGCCAAAGAAAAACTATCGTCGTAAGCAAGGTCATCGCCAACCATACACAAAAGTTGTAATCGAAAAAATTAATGCATAAGGCGTAAGCGATGATTCGTATCACAGTTCATCGAACGGTAGAAGGGACGATTCGTTCCTTTACGATTAGCGGACACGCTCATTTTGCCAAGCGTGGACAAGATATTGTATGTGCAGGTGTATCAGCGATTTCGTTTGGTGCGGTCAATGCGATTATCGCATTGACGAACGTGAAACCGATCATTCAACAAGGAAAAGACGGCTATCTTCATTGTGAACTTCCATCAATCGAAGATACGAAAGCAGCAGATCATGTGCAGATTCTTCTTGAAGGAATGATCGTGTCGCTCCAAACGATTGAGCGTGATTACGGCAAATACGTCAAAATAACGACGAAAACAGTATAGGAGGTGACACGACATGTTACGTTTAGATCTTCAGTTTTTCGCATCGAAAAAAGGAGTAGGTTCAACAAAGAACGGTCGTGATTCAATCGCAAAACGTCTTGGCGCGAAGCGTGCAGACGGTCAATTCGTTACAGGCGGTTCTATTCTTTATCGTCAACGCGGAACAAAAATTTACCCTGGCTTAAACGTAGGACGCGGTGGCGATGACACGCTTTATGCGAAAGTTGACGGCATCGTTCGTTTCGAGCGCATGGGTCGCGATCGTAAAAAAGTGAGCGTATATCCTGTAGTGAAAGAAGCATAAGGAAGTGGAAAACTCTAACCGACTTGGTTAGGGTTTTCTTTTTGTTGGCGTATGTTATAATTATAGTCAAAATGTTTATGGGAGAATGGACCATGGAGAAGCGGTGGACGATTGTGGAGGCATTGCGCCATTCCCGACACGATTGGCTTAATAAAATTCAATTAATTAAAGGGAACTTATCTTTACAACGGCTAGATCGCGTCAATGAAATTATTCAACAAATTATCATGGAAGCGGAAAATGAAGCAAAGTTAACGAATTTACAAACGGAGCAATTCGCTGAACTGCTTATGACGTACCATTGGCAAGCTCGCCGTATTCACCTCGAGTATGAAGTGTTTGGCGAACCGCGCTCGTTACATGCATACGACAATATGCTCGTTACATGGTGTCAACAATTTTTACATATGCTTGAGGAATGTTCCGTCCCGCATGTTGAAAACTATATAACGATTACAATTGACTTAACGGAAAAAGATGTGCGGTTATTTTTTGATTATCGCGGCATGCTTCATGAGCTCGCGAAAGTGAAAACATGGATTCAACAATATAGCGAATACGATGCGCTAGCACTTTGTGAACATGTCGTTCACGAACATGAATTAACAGTATGTGCAATCATTCATCTTTTTGAATAAAGATGGAAAGATCGGAGGAGAAAAAACATGTTTGTTGATCAAGTGAAAATATATGTGAAAGGTGGCGACGGCGGAAACGGAATGGTCGCGTTTCGACGCGAAAAATACGTGCCAAAAGGCGGGCCGGCCGGAGGAGATGGCGGAAAGGGTGGAGACGTCGTCTTCGTTGTTGACGAAGGATTGCGCACGTTAATGGATTTCCGCTATCAACGCCATTTTAAAGCCCCACGCGGTGAACATGGCATGTCGAAAAATCAGCATGGGAAAAATGCAGAAGATTTAATTGTTAAAGTACCGCCTGGAACGGTTGTTATTGATGATGAAACGAAAGAAGTCATCGCTGATTTAACAGAACATGGGCAACGATTCGTCGTGGCTAAAGGTGGGCGCGGTGGACGAGGGAATACCCGATTTGCGACTGCATCAAATCCCGCGCCAGAAATTGCTGAAAATGGCGAGCCAGGTCAAGAGCGTTACGTGACGCTTGAATTAAAATTACTTGCTGATGTAGGGCTTGTCGGGTTCCCGAGCGTTGGTAAATCGACATTGTTATCTGTCGTTTCAGCTGCAAAGCCGAAAATTGCCGATTATCATTTTACGACAATCGTTCCGAACTTAGGCGTTGTACAAACAGAAGATGGACGCAGTTTTGTCATGGCTGACTTGCCAGGTCTTATTGAGGGAGCTCATCAAGGTGTTGGGCTTGGCCACCAGTTTTTACGTCATATTGAACGAACGCGCGTCATCGTTCACGTCATTGATATGGCCGCGATGGAAGGGCGCGATCCGTATGAAGACTATTTAGTTATTAACGAAGAGCTAAAGCAGTATAATTTACGATTAACGGAGCGGCCGCAAATGATTGTTGCGAACAAAATGGATATGCCGAATGCTGAAGAACATTTGCGCCAGTTTAAAGAAAAACTAAACGAAGACGTTCCGATTTTCCCTATTTCAGCAGTCACGCGCCAAGGGGTGCGCGAACTGTTATTCGCGATTGCTGATTTGCTTGAAACGACGCCGGAATTTCCGCTCTATCCGCAAGAGGAAGAAGCGGTTCATCGTGTCGTTTATAAGCTTGAAAAAGAAGAAACGCCGTTTCATATTACGCGTGATGATGATGGAACGTTTATTTTATCAGGTGAAAAAATTGAAAAGCTATTTAAGATGACCGATTTTTCAAGGGAAGAATCAGTACGTCGATTTGCGCGGCAATTGCGCTCGCTCGGAGTGGATGACGCGTTGCGCGCTCGCGGAGCAAAAGACGGCGATATTGTAAAGTTGTTAAATTACGAATTTGAGTTTGTCGATTAATGCGAAAGGGGGCGCTTGTGCGGTGGACAAAAAGTTTTATTTAGTGCGTGAGGACGTATTGCCGGAAGCAATGAAAAAAGTGCTGGCCGCAAAAGAATTAATTGAACGTAAAAAAGTAGATTCTGTCGCTGATGCTGTGCAACTTGTCGATGTTAGCCGAAGCGTGTTTTACAAATATCGTGACGCGGTATTCCCGTTTCATACGATGGTGCGCGAAAAAATCATCACGCTTTTTTTCCATTTGGAAGACCGCTCAGGCACCCTTTCGAAGCTATTAAGCGTCGTCGCTGGAGCAAATTGCAACGTTCTTACGATTCACCAGACGATTCCGCTTCAAGGGCGTGCGAACGTTACGTTATCGATTAGCACGAGCGAGATGACGATGACGATTGACGAGCTACTTTCGCAATTAAAACAACTGCCTTTTGTTGAAAAAGTAGAGATTCTCGGTTCAGGGGCGTAGAGAGGAGAGGAAATGTGAAAATCGGATATTTAGGACCAAAAGGGACGTTTACGCATGCGGCCGTTGAAGCTGTGTTTCCCCACATGGAGAGCATTCCATATCATACGATTCCACAATGTATGGATGCGGTGCGTGACGGTGACGTACCGTTTGCTGTCGTGCCGCTTGAAAACGCACTTGAAGGTTCTGTCAATTTAACGATTGACTATTTAATTCATGAATGCAATTTGCCGATTGTTGGGGAAATTATTGCACCGATCGAGCAACATTTGCTCGTTCATCCGTCTCATTTGGACGATTGGAAGCACATTAAATGTATTTATTCCCATTCACATGCGATTGCACAATGCCATAAATTTTTACATCGCCATTTAAAGCATGCCACGTACGAATACGTCACTTCAACAAGTGCAGCAGCTAAATATGTAAGCGAGCATCCGAAAGAAAATATTGCAGCGATTGGCAATCGACTCGCGGCAAAACAATACGGTTTAGCGATTGCGAAAGAAAACATTCATGATTATGACTACAATCATACACGCTTTATCGTTTTACATCGTGAGCGTTGCACATTGCCTGTGGGAGAGAAAGAGGACGGGTTTAAAACGACATTAATGGTCATGTTGCCAAAAGATCAAGCAGGAGCGCTTCATCAAGTGTTATCGGCGTTTGCTTGGCGAAAGCTCAACTTAACAAAAATTGAGTCAAGACCAGCGAAAACAGGCTTAGGGAACTACTTTTTCATTATTGATATCGATCAAAAAATGGATGACGTTTTAATTCCGGGAGCGATTGCGGAGCTAGAAGCGCTCGGCTGTACGGTGCAAGTGTTAGGAAGTTACCCGTATTATATGGTGAAAAAAACATCCCTCGTGTAAGGGATGTTTTTTTATTCGATTAAAAATCCTGCTTGTTTTAAAGCTGTACATGCTTCATCGAGCTTTTCTACACGATCTGCTTCAAGCGTATGCAAATGAACTCCACCTGTCAGTTGAGATAAGTAGGCAGATTTCGTCTCGTTAATCTTTTGAATAAATTCGTCGACTTCTAACCGATTGCTAACCATAATGGACGCTGTTAAGTCTCCGTATACAGGATGCTCAATTTTTACGTCTTTTACGGTGACACCATGGTCGACGATCGTATATAGTTCATCTTTCGTTTGTTCTGGTGTGTGACAACAAGCGATGATGCGCGTATACGTATGGGCAGAAGAGGGAGACAAATATAAGTATCCTTGGCTTGTTGCGATAATAGGTTCGTTTTTTGCTTTTAACAGCGAAATATCTTGAACAATGACTTGGCGGCTCACATTTGTTTTGTTTGCCAACTCTGTTCCTGTCATCGGGCGTTTTGTTTCTTTCAACCACTGTAAAATAAGTGTTCGTCGTTCTTCCCCTAATAGTTTTCTCTCTTTTTTCATGTTGACATCCTTTCTTTTTGAAGCTGTTCAAGCACAGAAACAACCGTTTCAATCTCCCTTTTTGTTGTATGCACACCAAACGAAAGGCGAACAAACTGTTTCGCTTCATCCGCTTCCTTACCGATTGCGATCATCGTTTTAGACGGCGCTTGCTTTCCGACTTGGCATGCGCTTCCGGTAGAAATAGCAATGCCGTGGCGATTGCAGTGTAACATAACGTATTGCCCCTCAAAGCCGTGAACGAGACAGCCGATGATTTGTGGTAGTTGATCCGTCGGATGTTCAAAGACGGTAATTGTCAACTGCTTTTCATTTATTTGTTCGACAAAATAACGACGCAACTCGCTCATTTTTTGTTGAGTGACTTCCCTCTTTTTCTCGGCTTCCATTGCGGCTGTTGTAAACGAAGCGATGCCAGGTACGTTTACCGTCCCAGGTCGAAAACCTCCTTCATGCGTCGTGTTCGGTAATGACATATGCCAAGGAACGCGCGGATGGATGTAAACAGCACCGACCCCTTTTGGACCATAAATTTTATGGCTAGCGATCGATATGCTGTCAACGTGTAGCTGTTTCACATCTATCGGTATTTTACCAAAAGTTTGTACACAATCGCTATGAAAGACAATTTGTTTTTTCTTTAATAATTCGCCAATTTGTTTTAATGGTTGAATCGTACCAATTTCAGAATTGGCATGTTGAATAGAGACGAGAATGGTGTCGTCCGTCAATGCTTGTTCTAGTGCTTCGACGTTAACTTGTCCGTAGCGATCGACGGGAACGTACGTAATAGAAAATCCTTCTCGTTCAAGCTGTGCGCACACAGCATGAACGGAAGCATGTTCGATGCTTGATGTAACAATGTGCTTTCCTTTATGGCGCTGGGCATAAGCAAGCGAACGAATAGCGAGGACGTTCGCTTCTGTTCCTCCGCTTGTAAAGTATATTCCTTTTTCCTCACCGCCAATGAGCTGAGCTATTTGTTTTCGGCAAATAGTAAGCAACTCATTGGCAGCTGTTCCGACGTCATGTAAACTACTTGCATTTCCGAAATATGTTTTTGCACTTTCTACATAAACTGCTAAAGCTTCTTCGCTCATTGGCGTCGTTGCAGCGTAGTCGAGATAAATCATCACAGTCACCACTTCCAAAAACAAAAGTCTTGTCATCAGTTTAAATATATGTCAATATAGGTGTCAAGACAGTATGAAATGGAGGAGCATCATGCATAAAGCAGATGTGATTATTGTTGGTAGCGGCCTCGCGGCGTTAATGGTTGCCTATCATTTATGTGAGCATAAAAATGTGATTGTTTTCACGAAGTCTAATAAAGAAGTAAGTAACTCTTGGCTGGCTCAAGGAGGGGTGGCTGCGGCCATTCACCCTGCGGATCATTGGTTATCTCATTATGAAGATACGATTACAACGGGATGTGAACATAACGATGATGAAGCGGTACGCATTTTAGTTCAAGAAGGACGAGAGGCGATTGAACAGTTTATGCATCTCGGCTTTTCATTTGATGTTGATGAGCGTGGGGAACTACTTTTTGGGCGTGAAGGCGCGCATCGCATGAGACGTATTTTACATGCCGGGGGTGATGCGACTGGAAAAAAGATGGTGGAATTTTTATTTGAGAAGCTTTCGAGTCGTGTTTTATTTATTGAAAACGATCCGGTCATTGATTTGCTCGTAAACGACGGACGTTGTGTTGGCGTGCGAACAAAAAACGGCCTGTATGTAGCCGAAGCGACAATCGTTGCAACGGGCGGCATTGGACAGTTATATACGTTTACGTCGAATGTGGAAACGGCTACAGGCGATGGAATTGCCATGGCGTATCGGGTCGGCGCTGCCGTGGCTGATATGGAATTTGTACAATTTCATCCGACGATGCTTTATGTAGATGGAAAGGCAGTTGGTCTCATTTCCGAAGCGGTACGCGGTGAAGGAGCGACGTTAGTGACAGACGATGGTCGACACGTCATGGATGGGGTGCACCCACAAAAAGATTTAGCGCCACGTGACATCGTATCGCGAGCGATCGATCGTGAAATGAAAAATGGACATCTCGTTTTTTTAGATATTTCAGCGATTCCGCATTTTTCATCTCGTTTTCCGACGATCACTTCCCTTTGTGAGCGCTATCAAATAAACTGGCGAAGCGGTCTCATTCCTGTTGTGCCAGGTGCTCACTTTTTAATGGGCGGCATCGTTGTGAATGTTGACGGTGAAACGACGTTGCCGGGATTATATGCTGTTGGAGAAGCGGCATGTACAGGTGTGCATGGTGCAAACCGTTTAGCGAGCAATTCGTTGCTTGAAGCGCTCGTTTTCAGCCGGAGAGCAGCACATTGTATCTTGAAAAAAAAAGAGCAGCTTCCCGGCATAAACAAATATGAAGAAACTAGGGAAAACGTATGTATCCCGTTACCAACGAAAGAGCAAATTCAGCAAACGATGACCGAATGCGTTGGCATTGTGCGCAATTATGATCAACTGTTAGAAGCAAAACAATGGTTTGAACAATATTCGCTTTTTGAACTAATCCATTGTGCGCCACCGTACGACGATGAGGAGCGGACGATCGTAAATATGTCGATCGTTGGTTGGCTTGTGACAACTTCCGCTTTACAAAGAAGAGAAAGCCGAGGAGCTCATTATCGAAGCGATGAACCGTTTGAGCGACAGTATTGGGAAAAACGGCGCATCGTGCGCACGAAAACAGAGCATCTCATCAAGGAGGGATTTCGTTGAATGAGGTTAAGCTAACTGAACTACTAAAACAATTTTTCTTAGAGGATATTGGGGATCGCGATATCACGAGCGAGACGATTTTCTCAGCTACAGATACAGGAAGCGCTATGTTTGTCGCAAAAGAGGATGGAATTATCGCGGGTGTATGTGTCATCGAAATCGGATATAAGCTGTTACACGAAGCCATTACATGTGAATTGTATAAGCAAGATGGAGAGCGCGTGAAAAAAGGGGAGACGATTGCGGTCGTTTCTGGTCCGATCGTTCCTATTTTATCCGGGGAGCGTGTGATTTTAAATTTACTTCAGCGAATGAGCGGCATTGCGACATTGACAAATGAGGCTGTGCGCGCATTAAATAGCGATCATACACGCATTTGTGATACACGGAAAACGACTCCAGGGCTTCGCATGTTAGAAAAGTATGCGGTTACGTGCGGAGGTGGGTACAACCATCGTTTCGGCTTATACGATGGGGTAATGATTAAAGATAATCATATTGCGTTTTGCGGTTCTATTGCAAAGGCGGTTGAGCGCGTCCGTTCAAAGCTCGGTCATATGGTAAAAATTGAAGTCGAGACTGAAACGAAGCAACAAGTGATCGAAGCAGTCGAGGCGGGAGCGGATGTCATTATGTTCGATAACCGCACGCCTGATGAAATTCGCGAGTTTGTGCAACTCGTTCCATCATCTATTGTCACGGAGGCGTCAGGCGGTATTACACTTGAAAACATTTCTAATTATCGAGATACAGGGGTTGACTACATTTCGCTAGGTATGTTGACGCATTCGGCGAAAGCGCTAGATATTAGTTTAAACGTGCAGTAGGAGGAATGACGATGAACGTATTACAATTAATGCAACAACATGATGCGATGCCAGAACAATATAAACAGTTGTCTGTCGAAGAGATGGAAAAGCGAGTAGCTGACGTAAAGCAACAGCTCGGTACACGATTATTTATTCCAGGACATCATTATCAAAAAGATGAAGTGATTCAATTTGCCGATGCGACCGGTGATTCATTACAATTAGCACAAGTTGCAGCGAAAAATAAAGATGCTGAATATATCGTATTTTGTGGTGTGCATTTTATGGCGGAGACGGCCGATATTTTAACGAGCGATGAACAAATCGTCATTTTGCCAGATATGCGTGCAGGCTGTTCGATGGCCGATATGGCAGAAATTGAACAAGTCGAACGAGCTTGGCCGCTATTGCAACAACGGTTTGGCGACACGATTTTACCGTTAACGTACGTCAACTCTACTGCTGCCATTAAAGCGTTCGTCGGTTTACACGGCGGCGCAACAGTCACATCATCAAACGCAAAAAAAATGGTCGCATGGGCGTTTACGCAAAAAGAACGTATTTTCTTTTTACCTGATCAACATTTAGGAAGAAATACAGCTTACGACCTCGGCGTCCCACTTGAACAAATGGCCGTATGGGATCCAACAACAAATACACTTGAATATGATGGTGATATGGAGCAAATCAAAGTGATTTTATGGAAAGGTCATTGCTCCGTTCATGAAAACTTTACGGTGAAGCATATCGAACATATTCGAAAAACGAAGCCAGATATGAAAATTATCGTCCATCCTGAATGCAGTTGGGAAGTTGTGCAACAGGCAGATGATGCAGGTTCAACAAAATATATCATTGAAACGATTGCAAACGCGCCGTCAGGGAGCAAATGGGCCATCGGAACTGAAATGAACTTAGTAAATCGCATCATCCAGCAACATCCAGATAAAGAAATTGTGTCATTAAATCCGTATATGTGTCCATGTTTAACGATGAATCGCATTGATTTACCGCATTTACTTTGGGCGCTTGAATCATTGCTTGAAGGAAAAGTCGTCAATCGCATTACTGTGCCAAAAGATGTAGCAGAAGGAGCGATGTTAGCACTTGAACGCATGTTAGCACGTGCATAAATGGATCGGCATTTTTTTGCCGGTCTTTTTTATTTTTATCATAAAAAAAGCTTTCTGTTCATAAGTTATGTTGAAGCCTAGTAGCGACAAGCTGAACATGACATACGTGTCACGTCTGAACATAGGAGGGGGAAACACGTGAAAATTCATATCGTCCAAAAGGGAGATACACTTTGGAAAATTGCGCAAAAATATGGGGTTGATTTCGAAGAATTGAAAAAAATGAATGCCCATTTGAGCGATCCAGACTACATTATGCCGGGCATGAAAATTAAAGTACCGACGCCAGTAACGCCAGTCAAGCCAGCAAAAAAAGAAACACAAAACGTTCAGCAACAACAAGTTTCTGTCGATGTAGATATTCATGTAAATAAAAAGGAACAACCATTACAACAACCGATCAATGTTGAACCAATTGCAAAAGAAGTTCCTATTGTAAAGGAACCGGCGAAGAAAGAGGAGCCGAAACAAGAAATGCCGCTTCTGCCGCCGAAGCCACCAAATATTATGCCAAATATGATGGAACATGATGATGACGTGCAAATGCCACCGTTTCCAGACATTCCACCAATTCCACCAACACAAGCGCCAATGATGGAAGAGCAGCCGCAGGAAGAGCAGCCGCAGCAGCCAATGCAACCACAACCTGTTCCGATGCCGTTACCAATGCCGTGCATCCCTGTTTCTCCAATTATGCCGGGATATGGATTTTATCCATGGTTTCCGCCAATGTATCCAATGATGCCGTGGATATATCCACAAAACATGGCAAACAACGATGATTGCGGATGTGGTGAACCGAAACCGACACCATACATGCCACAAATGCCAACAGATGAATATTCTCAACAGTTGCAACCGATGATGCCGCAGATGCCAACAGGTGCAGGGGAGTATTCACAACAACCGCAACAAGCATCATATCCACAACAAATGTATGGTGAAAACGTGCCGATGATGCCACAGCAAATGTATATGCCACAACCAGCTATGCCATATGGTCCGTACGGATGGCAACAAGGGTGGCAGGGGCAACCGTATGGAATGAATCCATATTTTTCTGTTCCTTATCGTGAAGAAGAAGAGGGGCAATAATGTCGCCTCTTTTTCTTTCTGCTTTTTGTGTGATAAAATGAACATGATGATGCAAAAAAGAAAGGGATGTACATAGATGGAACAAAAAATTGAAAAACTAATTGCATGGCTTCGTGAACGCGTACAGGAAGCAGGGATGAACGGAGCAATCGTCGGCATTAGCGGCGGCATTGATTCAGCGGTCGTTGCCCATTTAATTAAGCGGGCATTTCCTAACAACTCGTTAGGGCTCATTATGCCATGTAAAAGTAACCCAAAAGATAAAGAACATGCATTAAAAGTTGTAGAAAGTTGCGGCATTGATTATCATGTCATCGACTTAACAGAAACACATCGCGTATTATTCGGTGAAATTGAGAAACAACTAAAAGAAAAGGGGCAATGGAACGAGCAAGCTGCGCGCCTTGGTGATGCGAATACACGTGCACGTCTGCGTATGACGACGTTGTATGCGGTCGCAAATAATTATGGTTACCTCGTCGTCGGGACGGATAATGCAGCGGAGTGGCATACAGGCTACTTTACAAAATACGGAGATGGTGGCGTTGATTTAGTCCCACTTGTTCATTTCACAAAAGGAGAAGTGCGTGAAATGGCTCGCATTCTCGGTGTACCTGAAGAAATTATTACGAAAGCCCCTAGCGCAGGTCTTTGGGAAGGACAGACAGACGAAAACGAAATGGGTACAACATACGACATGATTGACAAATATTTAAAAGGTGAGCCAATTCCAGAACGCGACCGCGAAATTATTGAACGGCTTCATGAACGTTCACATCATAAACGGCAGTTAGCGATCGCTCCGCCAAAATTTTAACAGCGATAAAACCTCTTTTTTGCGTCAAGCTAATGATGTAGACGCATCGTCTACAAAAGCAAAAAGGGGGTTTTTCCTTTGCGGAAACGAATTGTAGCTTTCGGGGCAGTCATTGCGCTTAGCGGATTGGTTGCTTGTAATAATCAAGCGCTTGATACCCGCTATACTGACCGTACACGCCCGATCGGGTATTACTCAAATGAAAACGACATGAATGGGTTTCAATACGGTCGTTACGGCACAGAGCGTTTAAATGGAAACGTTCGTCAAGTGCGTGACAATGATGGACCGATTACGGAAATGCTCGATCGTGGCATGGATCGAACGCGAACACCGCAAGTGGATCGAAATTTTAGTCGCACCGATCGCAACTATCATGGACATTTAAATGCGATGGATGAACGCACGCGCCCGTCGTATTACCGTAATTATAACGGAGCGTTAGCTGAAAAAATTGCAAAACGAGCAGCGAACGTAGAAAACGTAAAAGATGCACGTGCCGTCGTCTCAGGTGACCGAGTTGTTGTTGCTGTATCGACGACAGAAAAAAATACAGCGCGCATCGAACGTCTCGTTCGTGAAGCGATCGCTCCATATACTGCGGGCAAAACCGTTCGTGTTGTGGCAAATGAAAGCATGTATAACCGCATTCGTACGCTAGATAATGACATTCGCGATGGTGGTCCGATGGATCAACTAGAGCGCGATATTCGCGATATATTTAACGATATGGGCGATATGATCGAACGGCCATTTATGAATCGCGGCTAAAGAACAGGGGCTCACCCCTGTTCTTTTTCATTTATTTTTGTTATAGTTTTTATGGACATTTTTCACATATGAGAGGGGATCCGAATGGCAGGACATTCTAAGTGGAAAAATATTCAACGGCGCAAAAATGCACAAGATGCGAAACGCGGAAAACTATTTATGAAGTTGGCAAAAGAAATTTATGTAGCGGCAAAGATGGGCGGTGGCGATCCAACAACAAACGCTACGTTGCGCCTTGCGATTGAAAAGGCAAAATCGGCGAACATGCCGAACGAAAATATTGAACGTGCCATTAAAAAAGCAACAGGAAATCAAGAACATACACATTACGAAGAAATTCGTTATGAAGGATATGGACCAGGTGGCGTAGCGGTCATGGTCATTTGCTTAACAGATAATAAAAATCGTACAGCCTCTAACGTTCGTGTCGCATTTTCAAAAAATGGCGGAAACTTAGGGGAAACGGGATGTGTTTCGTATTTATTTGATAGAAAAGGATTAATCGTTATCGCACGTGAAAATTTACATATCGATGAAGATGAGATGCTGTTACAAGCGATTGAAGCAGGGGCAGATGAAATGGAAACAACGGAAGATTCATTTGAAATTTATACATCCCCAGAACAGTTCGAACAAGTAAAAAATACGTTAGCTGCGCAAGGATTTACGTTTGCGACAGCCGAAATAACGATGATTCCGCAAACGTATACGACGTTAACGGGTGACGATTTAACGAAAATGTTAAAGCTCATTGATATGCTTGAAGATGATGATGATGTGCAAGAAATTTACCATAATTTAGATGAATCGATGTTAGAATAACGGTCTTGCGGTAGCAAGACCGTTTAATTTTGGAGAAAATGGTCAACATATGAATGAGGTGAGAACGATGAAGATTGTACTGACACTGTTGCTTAGTTTATTTTTTGCACAGAGCTCATCCTCTGTACAGATGACGGTCATTTTAGAAACGATATATATGGATGGAGAGGTGAGCGAGGAAATACGCGAGGAAACGGTGGCGTCGATGAAAGATATATGGAACGAATATAAAGATTGGTATCTCGTCGACATGGATGATGAACAAATTGTTTTTCAACGATATGTAGACGATTTATCTCCACTAACGAAAGCAGGATATTTTGGTCTTACAAAAGATGGAACGCTATCGATTTTTGAAGGGAAGCCAGGTGAATCATCTCGCGTCATTCAATCGTTTTTTCAAATTGATGTAAAAAAACTAGAAAGTCATGAGCAGGAAAAATTGAAAAAAGGCATTTCTGTTCGTTCAAAAAGGAATTATAAACGGGTCATCGAAGCGTATGAGCCGTTCGGAAAATAAGTCCGCGAATGAGAGCGGGCTTTTTTTATGTCCAACGTTCAAACATATGCGTTTCGGCTCGCGCTTTCCGCTTTTCTTATATTATGCTAAAATGAAGAGCGTGAGAAAAGGAGGACGCGGCGTTGATTGAATTTATTCGTGGATATGTCGATTACGTTTGCCCGGAATATGTTGTCATCGAAAATAACGGAGTAGGCTATCAAATTTTTACTCCCAATCCGTTTTCATTTCAAATGAACAAACAGCAACAAATTGTTGTATATACATATCAGTACGTGCGTGAAGATGTGCTTGCGCTCTACGGTTTTCATACTCGCCAAGAGCGAACGTTATTTGCTAAACTATTGCAAGTATCGGGCATCGGACCAAAGGGGGCGCTTGCCATTTTAGCAGCTGGTCAGCTTGAGCAACTTGTTGAAGCGATTGAAGCAGAAAACGATCAGTTTTTATGTAAGTTTCCAGGTGTCGGGAAGAAGACGGCGCGGCAAATGATTTTAGATTTAAAAGGAAAACTGCAAGCCATTGTACCTGATGCTTTCCCGAATTTATTTACAGAGCCAGTTGAAGAAATAAACGCGCTTTCCGAAGCGCTTGAAGCGTTAAAGGCGCTCGGCTATGCGGAAAAAGAAATTCAAAAAGTGATGCCAATTTTAAAACAAGAGCAGCTATCGACAGAAGGATATATTAAGCTTGCTTTACAAAAACTATTGAAGTAAGGGAGGATGCACGATGGAAGAGCGTCTCATTTCAGGCGCAGCTGACTACGACGATGCATCGCTTGAGTATAGTCTTCGCCCTAAACAGCTGCGAGAATATATCGGACAGCAAAAAGTGAAAGAAAACTTAACGGTTTTTATTGAAGCGGCAAAAATGCGCGGAGAGACGCTTGATCATGTGTTGTTGTATGGGCCGCCGGGACTTGGGAAAACGACGCTTGCTGCCATCATCGCAAACGAAATGGGCGTCCAGTTGCGAACGACGGCAGGTCCAGCGATTGAACGTCCGGGAGATTTAGCTGCGATTTTAACGGCACTTGAGCCGGGGGATGTGCTATTCATTGATGAAATTCATCGTCTGCCGCGCGCGGTAGAAGAAGTGTTATATCCTGCAATGGAAGATTTCTGTTTAGATATTGTCATTGGAAAAGGGCCGGCTGCCCGTTCTGTCCGACTCGATTTGCCGCCTTTTACGCTTGTAGGGGCGACGACAAGATCAGGGGCGCTTTCCGCCCCGCTCCGCGACCGCTTTGGCGTTTTGAGCCGATTAGAGTACTACACGCCAGAAGAGCTTGCCCATATCGTGAAACGAACCGCGCACATTTTTGCGGTAGAAATCGAAGACGAAGCAGCATGGGAAGTGGCGCGCCGCTCGCGTGGAACACCGCGCATTGCGAATCGATTATTGCGCCGCGTGCGCGATTTCGCTCAAGTGCGGGGGGATGGAACGATTACGTTTACATTGGCGAATGAGGCGCTCGAACAATTGCAAGTCGATCGGTTAGGATTAGACCATCTTGACCATAAACTATTAAAAAGCATGATGGAGAAGTTTCGCGGAGGTCCGGTCGGATTAGAAACGATCGCCGCTACAATCGGTGAGGAGGCGCAAACGATCGAAGACGTGTATGAACCGTATTTATTGCAAATTGGCTTTTTGCAGCGAACGCCGCGGGGACGAGTCGTCACACCGCTTGCTTACAACCATTTCGGTTTGGAGGTGCCGCGCTAATGAACTTACCAAAGACGATCATGCTCATCGGTGTCATGTTCATCATCGTTGGTTTTCTCATGCAATTTATTAAACTTGGACGCTTGCCTGGGGACATTGTTATTAAAAAAGAAAACGCGACATTTTATTTTCCAATTATGACGTCCATCATTTTAAGTGTCGTTTTATCGCTTATTTTTTATATCATCGGTCGTTTTCGTTAGTAGAATAAAGAAAGGGACGTGAATATGAAAGTAGATTTATTTGATTTTTATTTACCAGAAGAACTTATTGCGCAAACACCGCTTCCAAATCGTGAAGCGTCGCGCTTAATGGTATTGAATAAACAAACAGGCGAAGTTACACACGAACCGACGTTTCGCTCCATTTTATCGTATTTGCACGAAGGGGATTGTCTCGTTTTAAATGATACGCGTGTTTTGCCGGCGCGCCTGTACGGGGAGAAAGAAGGAACAGGCGCGCACATTGAAGTGCTTTTATTAAAGCAGCTTGACGGTGACCACTGGGAAACGCTCGTTAAGCCGGCGAAGCGCGTGAAAGTAGGAACGGTCATTTCATTTGGCGATGGCCGTTTACGAGCGGAGTGTGTCGCTGAACTGGAGCATGGGGGACGTGTGCTTTCGTTTTCGTATGATGGCATTTTCCTTGAAGTGCTCGAGTCGCTTGGTGAAATGCCGCTTCCTCCGTACATTAAAGCACAGCTTGACGATCGCGACCGATATCAAACGGTGTATGCGCGTGAAGCTGGTTCTGCGGCGGCGCCGACGGCAGGGCTGCACTTTACTGAACAACTTCTTGATGATGTGAAAAAAAAGGGAGTCCATCTTGCCTTTATTACGTTACATGTCGGATTAGGTACATTTCGCCCGGTGAGCGTGGAAAATGTTGAAGAACATGATATGCATGCGGAGTTTTATCAAATGACGGAAGGTACTGCTCAATTGCTAAATGATGTCAAAGCAAAAGGTGGACGCATTATTGCCGTTGGTACGACATCAACGCGCACGCTTGAGACGATTGCTTTTCGCCATCAAGGAACGTTTGTCGCAGAAAGCGGCTGGACGGATATTTTTATTTATCCTGGTTATACGTTTCGTGCTATTGATGGGATGATTACAAATTTCCATTTGCCAAAATCAACGCTCATTATGCTTGTTAGCGCATTAGCTGGAAGGGAAAACGTGCTGCGTGCCTATGAAGAAGCCGTAAAAGCGCGTTATCGCTTTTTCAGCTTTGGCGATGCGATGCTTATTATATAAAACGAGAAAGGGGACTATATGTGACACCAATTCGTTACGAACTCATTAAAACGTGTAAGCAGACGGGCGCACGTCTCGGCATATTGCATACGCCGCACGGATCGTTTGAAACGCCAATGTTTATGCCTGTCGGTACACTTGCGACGGTAAAGACGCTTTCTCCGGAGGAATTAAAAGAAATGGGAGCTGGCGTCATTTTAAGCAATACGTATCATTTATGGCTTCGCCCTGGTCATGATATCGTGAAAGAAGCAGGCGGTCTCCATACTTTTATGAATTGGGATCGCGGAATTTTAACAGACTCCGGCGGATTCCAAGTATTTAGTTTAAGTGAATTTCGTCGCATCGAGGAAGAGGGAGTATATTTCCGCAACCATTTAAATGGCGATAAACTATTTTTATCGCCAGAAAAAGCGATGGAAATTCAAAATGCGCTCGGCTCCGATATTATGATGGCGTTTGATGAATGTCCGCCGTATCCTGCCACGTACGAATATATGAAACGTTCGGTTGAACGGACGAGCCGTTGGGCAGAGCGATGCTTAAAGGCGCATCAACGTCCGAATGAACAAGGACTGTTCGGTATCGTACAAGGCGGGGAGTTTGAAGAGCTTCGCAAACAGAGCGCGCAAGATTTAGTATCGCTCGATTTCCCAGGATATGCGGTCGGCGGATTATCGGTTGGTGAGCCGAAAGATGTGATGAACCGTGTATTAGAATTTACAACGCCGCTATTACCAGCGAATAAACCTCGTTATTTAATGGGTGTTGGCTCACCAGACTCACTCATTGACGGAGCGATTCGCGGCATTGATATGTTTGACTGTGTGTTGCCGACGCGCATCGGTCGCAACGGAACAGTGATGACAAGCGAAGGACGCGTCGTCATTAAAAATGCGAAATATGCGCGCGATTTTACGCCGCTTGATCCGAACTGTGACTGCTATACGTGCCGCAATTACACGCGCGCGTACATTCGTCATTTAATTAAATGCGATGAAACGTTTGGCATTCGACTTACGTCTTACCATAACGTCTACTTTTTGATAAAATTAATGGAGCAAGTTCGACAGGCCATTCGCGAAGATCGCCTTGGCGATTTTCGTGAGCAGTTTTTTGAACAATACGGCTTTAATCAGCCGAATGCAAAAAACTTTTAAAAGGGGGTGAAACATATGGAAACAGTAGTTAGCTTGTTGCCGCTCATTTTGTTTTTCGCGATTTTTTACTTTTTGCTTATCCGCCCACAACAAAAGCGCCAAAAGGCTGTTCAACAAATGCAGGCGAACTTGCAAAAAGGAGACAAAGTGATTACGATTGGCGGGTTGCACGGCATCATCGATTCGCTCGATGAACATACGGTTGTCATTCGTGCCGGTGACGGTTCACGTCTTACATACGATCGTGCGGCCGTTCGTGAAGTTGTCAACGAAAAATAAGACAGGTTGCGGCCTGTCTTATTTTTATGCGCTTCGTGATTTCGATGTCGCTACATTGACGCCAATCATGCCACCAACCATCGCCGTAATAAGAAAACCAGCATGGTATCCCCATTGTTCGAGCGAAAACATTTGATTCATTCCAAGAAATTGGAATAAAAAAATGATCGTTGTAAAGATGATGCTCGTTGCACCGCCAAGCAGCCAGCCGCGAACCTTTCCTTTCCCCCCCGCTATCAATCCACCAAAAAATAACGATAAAAATGCGAGAACGTGCATGACCCATCGTAACGATGTTTCATCATAGCTTGTCAATTTTAACAAAAGAGCAAATATAAAACTACATATAATGGCGCTTATAAAAATTGTTATCACTCCATGCAAAACAGCGCGAACCATGTTCATCCCTCCTGATTACATTTAGTACAAACATATTCCATTGTCCATTTGTTTAGAATAAAAAACGTACGAATAAACGAGGGGGAGTCAAGTTGGAGTATGTAACGATCATTTTACGCACGTTATTATTGTATGGGGTCATTTTATTTATTTTTCGTATGATGGGCAAAAGGGAAATTGGTGAGCTGAGCATTTTGGATTTAGTCGTTTTTATTATGATTGGAGAAATGGCTGTCATTGCGATTGAACAGCCGAAAGATCCGATTTTTCATACGCTTGTTCCGATGATTGTGTTGACCATTTCTCAAATTGTGTTTGCCTTTTTTTCATTGAAAAGTGAAACGTTTCGTCGTCTCGTTGACGGCTCGCCGACGGTCATCATTAGCAACGGAAAAATTGATGAAAAGGCGATGCGAAAGCAAAGATACAATTTCGATGACTTGCTTGTTCAGCTACGAGAAAAAAATGTTAAAAATATTGCTGATGTCGAATTTGCCATTTTAGAGCCGTCCAGTAAACTGTCCGTATTTGAAAAAGAAAAAGGTAAAAAGAAGACACCGTCGTTAACGTTGCCGCTCATTAAAGACGGTGTCATCCAAGAAGAGCATTTGGCACTCATTCATCAAACGCCCGAATGGCTAGTAAAGCAATTAGCGAAGCGTGGATATAGGCGTATCGATCGCATTTCATATTGTACATACGAAGATGGGGCGTTTTATATTGATGAAAAAGACGAATGACTAACGAAATAGTTGACGAAACTCGTTTTTTTCAATGAGATGAAACAATCGCGAAAGAACGAGATATATGCATGTCATCACCACGATGACGACCATCGTTTTGATAAGTAATGAAAAAGGCAAGAGTGGAACGAGCAACTGTCCAATCGCCGCAACAGAAACGATAATGATCATATGAGCGACATACTGCTTCACGTATAAAGAAAGAGAAATGGCTTTAACAATTGTAGCAGCATGTAATAAAGTGACAACCATAATGCCGACCGTAATCGCTAGGGCTGCCCCCATAATGCCGAGCGACGGTTGAGAAGCGAGAAAAAAAATGAGCGCAGTTTTGATCACGGCACCGATTAAGCTATTTGTCATCGCTTCTTTCGCCAAATCGAGCGCCTGCAACACAGCTTGCAATGGCCCTTGCAAATAGTAAAAAATGAAAAACGGTGCCATCACTTTGACAAATACGGCCGCTTCGCTTGTCCCGTACATGAGCTGCATCATTTCTTCAGCCAATACGTATAACACGACGATCGACAATCCCCCCGCCAAAAGCGACCAGCGCACAGCTTGATGCAAACGGTATTCGATGAGACGATGTTGCTTTTGGGCAGCCGCTTCGCTAATGGCTGGAACGAGCGAAGTAGCGAGGGCATACGTAATAAAAGACGGAAGCATTAAAAGAGGCAATGCATAGCCTGTTAGTTCTCCATACTGCTTTGTGGCATGGACGGTTGTCATGCCAGCAAGTGCTAAACTTTGTGCTACGACAATTGGTTCAAAAAACCATGCGATTGACCCGATCATTCGACTTCCAAGTGTCGGTACAGCGATGTTCATGAGTGAAACAAATGTATCTTTCCCTTCTTTGACGTATGCGAAAAAGCGATAGCGAATACGAATGGGCTTTTTTCGCTTAAACATAATGAATAAATACATGAGCGATACGAGTTCGCCAATAACTGCTGACACCATCGCACCAGCTGCTGCATACTCGATGCCGTACGGTAAAAAAGCAGTCGTAAACGTAGCGACTAATGTAATACGCACTGCCTGTTCGAGCAGCTGCGAATACGCAAATGGCTTCATTTGTTGTCTCCCTTGGAAATATCCGCGCAATACGGAAGACAAGGCAACAATCGGCACGACAGGAGCGATGGCGACGAGCGGATAATATACGCGCTCATCTGTAAACAACGTTTCAGAAAGAATAGGGGCAACCGCGAGCAACGTTGGAAAGAAGATTAAACTTAACACCGTTGTCATACATAAAGATACGACTAATATTTTTTTTACTTTTCTTTTGTCGCCTAAAGCTTCTGCTTCCGCAACGAGTTTAGAAATGGCAACAGGCAATCCAAATTGCGTAATCGTAATGGCTAGCACAAGCGTTGGCACGGCCATCATATATAATCCGACGCCTTCTTCACCAATGAGACGAGCTACGACGATGCGATTAATAAACCCGAGTATGCGTGTTAACAATCCTGCGATAATTAAAATGATCGTCCCTTTTAAAAATTTAGACATGCTCCTCCCTCTCTTCTCAAATGAGGTCATCTTTTATACAATGAAATATATGCATATGTTGGCCAAGCATGACAAAATGGGGGAGATGACCGTGAATCGCGAACAATTAATGCCAGCTTTACAGTGTAAAGTAGATGAGTTAAAGTTGCTCGGCTACGAACAAGCAACTATTGAAGATGTATGGAATTGTTTAATGATGAAAAAATGGAAAAAAAACAATGAGGAGAAGCGGTTATTTGAGCTTGTGAACGATGTGTTATCATTACGTGCAACGGATTATATGGCCTATATTATGACAAAAGAACAAAAGCACGACCGTTGGTTTACGGAAGAAGGTCTTTCAGAATTAGAACAGTTGTTTTAATCATTCATTTGGAAATTGACAGAAAGTGTACTGTCATTCATAATTTGTTTTGTTGGTAAAAATTCTGGTATGTCCAGAATCGAGGAGGATTTTTATGGTAAAACGTAGTCGCATCATTGCTTTTTTCCTTCTTGTCGTTTTACTAGGCGGCATGATGGGAACAACCGGGGAGAAAATTGTAAAGGATATTAAGCTCGGCTTGGACTTGCAAGGCGGTTTTGAAATTTTATATGAAGTGAAGCCGATAAAAGAAGGGGAAAAAATTACGAAAGACGTATTGCTCAGCACAGTAAGCGCGTTAAACAAGCGCATTAACGTGCTTGGAGTAAGTGAACCGCGCATTGATGTCGAAGGGAACGATCGTATTCGCGTTCAATTGGCCGGCGTAAAAGATCAAAATAAAGCGCGTGAAATTTTGTCGACAGAGGCAAAATTGACGTTTCGCGACGTACACGACAACGTGTTGATGGACGGGAGCGACCTCGTTGAAGGAGGCGCCAAACAAACGTTTGATGATAAAGGAAAACCGAGCGTCGGAATTAAATTAAAAGATGCAAATAAATTTAAGCAAGTGACAGAAAAAGTATTAAGCATGGCACCAAATAACGTGCTTGTCATTTGGCTAGATTTTGAAGAAGGCGTTGACTCGTACGCGAAAGAAGTAGGAAAAGAGCATCCGAAATTTATTTCAGCTGCACAAGTGAATGAAGTGTTCAATCAGACAGATGTTTCTATCGTTGGAAACTTTACAGTTGAAGAAGCGAAACAATTGGCTGATTTGTTAAATGCAGGCGCACTCCCTGTTGAATTGAAAGAAATTTATTCTACATCTGTAGGTGCACAATTTGGTGAGCAAGCGCTTCAAAAAACGATTTTAGCAGGAATTATTGGCATCGCGCTCGCTTTTTTATTTATGCTCGTTTTTTATCGCTTGCCGGGAATTGTCGCTGTCGTTACGTTAAGTGTTTACATTTACCTCATTTTGCTCATATTCGATTGGATGAACGGCGTGTTGACGCTACCGGGAATTGCAGCGCTTATCCTTGGTGTCGGTATGGCTGTCGATGCAAATATTATTACATATGAGCGAATAAAAGATGAATTAAAGCTCGGAAAGTCGCTTATGTCAGCATATCGCATCGGAAATCGCGGTTCTTTCGGAACGATTTTAGATGCGAACATTACAACGATCATCGCTGGTGTTGTGTTGTTTGCATATGGGACGAGCTCGGTAAAAGGATTTGCGACGATGCTCATTATCAGCGTTTTAGCAAGCTTTATTACGGCGGTATATGGGACGCGTATATTGCTCGGATTGCTTGTGAAAAGCCGCTTGTTTGATAAAAAACCGCACTACTTCGGTGTCAACCCGAAAGATATATTAAATATCGCACAAGTGACAGATGACACCGATGTACCGACAAAGTTTGCACGTCTTGATTTTGTGAAACGAAGCAAACTGTTTTTCGCCATTTCAGGGGCGATGGTCGTTATCGGACTTGTATTGCTTTTTACTGCTAAATTAAATTTAGGGATTGATTTTTCAAGTGGAACGCGCATCGATTTAATGAGCGAGACATCGCTTACAACCGAGGAAGTGAAGCAAGAATTAAACAAATTACGTCTTGAACCGAAAGATATCGTACTGTCAGGAAATAAGAACGAAATGGCTATCGTCCGTTTTCTCGGTGTGCTCGATCAAAATGAAATTTCACAACTGAAATCGCATTTTAAAGAAAAGTATGGTATAGAACCGAACGTTAGCACCGTGTCACCGACAGTCGGGAAGGAATTGGCGCGCAATGCGTTCATTTCCGTTTTAATTGCATCTGTTGGTATTATCATTTACGTAACGGTTCGCTTTGAAATGTATATGGCGCTTGCGGCGATTGTTGCGCTATTACACGATGCGTTTTTCATCATTGCGTTCTTTAGCTTGACGCGGTTAGAGGTCGATTTAACGTTTATTGCAGCTGTGTTAACGATCGTTGGTTACTCTATTAATGACACGATCGTCACGTTCGATCGCATTCGCTATTTAATGAAAAAACGGAAAGTGAAAACGGCCGACGATTTGAAGGACGTTGTCAACAAAGCATTACAACAAACTTTTGGGCGCTCAGTTAATACAGTATTAACGGTCGTATTTACAGTCGTAGCTCTTTTACTATTTGGTAGTGAAGCAATCCGTAACTTCTCGTTTGCACTGCTTGCCGGGCTGGTTTCAGGCACATATTCGTCACTTTTTATCGCCGCACAATTATGGTTCGTTTGGAAGGCGAAACAATTGAAAAAAGGAAAACAAAAACGCGAACAATTAGAAGTAGAACCGGAAGTATAAACGTCGTGGCTCATGCCGCGACGTTTTTTCGTCACTTGAATAGGATACACTAAAAAGCAAAAGGGAAAGGAAGCGAATGAGATGGATGAACAAACGCGTTTTCAACAAGCTCAATTTGCCGCTATGATTGGCGTTATAGGGAACATCGTTTTGGCGGTCATAAAAGGTTGGATCGGGATCATTGCTCATAGTAAAGCGCTTGTTGCTGATGCGGTGCATTCTGCTTCCGATGTAGCAGGATCGTTTGCCGTATGGGTTGGTTTGCGTGCAGCTAAACAACCTCCTGATGAAGATCATCCGTACGGACATGGGAAAGCGGAATCGATTGCTGCCATTATTGTGGCGGTTTTACTTTTTATCGTCGGAATAGAAATAGGGGTTTCATCTTTTTCTTCCCTCTTTCATCCGATTGAGCCACCGAAAATGATAGCTGTCTATGCTGTTGTGTTGTCTATTGTTGTGAAAGAGGCGATGTTTCGCTATAAGTATGTTTTAGGCAAGAAAATTAAAAGCGATGCGATTATCGTGAATGCGTATGAGCATCGTTCGGATGTTTTTTCGTCGCTTGCTGCTCTTATCGGGATTGTCGCTGCCGTCGTCGGACAAAAAGTAGACATCCCTTGGCTCATCTATGCGGACCCTGTTGCCGGGCTATTCGTTTCGCTTCTCGTTTTAAAAATGGCATGGAAGTTAGGGGCAGAATCAATCCATCACGCACTCGATCACGTGTGGAATGAAGAAGAAACGGTTCATTTACGCGAAGCTATTCTTTCTTTCCGAGAAGTGAAGCGCATTGATGCACTCTATGCCCGCCAACACGGGCACTACGTCGTTGTCGATTTAAAGATTGCTGTCGATCCACATGTCACCGTTTTAGAAGGTCACGAAATCGGAAAAAGAGTGAAAGAAAAATTGATGTCGTTTCCACAAGTGCATAATGTGATGGTGCATATTAATCCATACCTCGAACAATAAATTGCTCCTCGGCCCATTGTTTTGTATAATGAGAAGGTTGAGGGGTGAATGATATGTTAGCATCGAAAACCCGCTGGAACGTCCAACAAGTAAACGACGAACAAGTGCAAATGATTGCGAAAGCATTACATATAGCTCCGCCTGTTGCTTCATTACTCGTTAGCCGCGGCTATCATACCGTTGAAGCCGCTCGTTCTTTTTTTGAACGAAAGCAATCATTTCACTCGCCATTTTTGTTAAACGATATGGAAAAAGCGGTTGAGCGAATAGAGAAAGCGATTACAAACGGAGAGCATATTCTCGTTTTTGGCGATTACGACGCCGATGGAGTAAGCAGTACGGTCGTGATGGTGAGCGCGTTACGACAAAAAGGCGCTAACGTTTCTTTTTATATTCCAAATCGCTTTTCAGAAGGATATGGGCCGAATGAACAAGCGTTTCGCTTGGCGAAAGAACGAAGTGTTTCGCTCATTATTACGGTTGATACGGGCATTTCCGCTTTACATGAGGCAAACGTAGCAAAAGAGCTCGGCATCGATTTAATTATTACAGACCATCACGAGCCCGGTCCGGTGTTGCCTGAAGCGTATGCGACGATTCATCCAAAAATAAGTCCAAATTACCCGTTTAAACATTTAGCCGGTGTAGGAGTTGCGTTCAAGCTTGCCCACGCGCTCATCGGGCGCGTGCCATATGAGTGGCTTGACATTGTTGCGATCGGGACGATTGCTGATCTCGTCCCACTCCAAGATGAAAATCATTTGCTCGCTCGTTTAGGTATCGAACAATTTAGGCAAACGAACCGTCTCGGTTTACAAGCGCTTTGCAAACAATGCGGCGTATCTCATACGGCGGTGACAGAAGATACGATCGCGTTTATGATTGGCCCGCGCATCAATGCAGCTGGCCGCCTCGATTGCGCCGATCCAGCTGTTCAGTTATTGTTGACGACAGATGAGCACGAGGCGCATATGTTAGCAGAACAAATCGATGCGATGAATCGCGAACGACAACAGCTCGTCAATGACATCACAGAGGAAGCTATCCAACTCGTTGAGCAACATTATGCCGACGATCGCGTGCTAGTTGTAGCGAACGAAGGATGGAACGTAGGTGTCATCGGCATTGTAGCTTCTCGTTTAGTTGAACGTTTTTATCGGCCGACGATCGTTTTAAGTGTTGATCGAGAAAAAGGCATTGCAAAAGGATCAGCGCGAAGCATTGAAGGGTTTGACTTATTCGCCAATTTGTCGGAATGCCGGGACATTTTACTGCATTTTGGCGGCCATCCGATGGCGGCGGGGATGACGCTTTCTTTACATGATGTAGATGAATTACGTCACCGTCTAAATGAGGCAGCGAAGCAACAGCTAACGGATGAACATTTCATACCTGTTACGCATGTTGATTTATGCTGTTCGATTTCGGACGTCTCACTCGAATTAATTGAACAAATGAATCGGCTTGCCCCGTTTGGAATGGGGAATCCGAAACCACGCGTGCTTTTAGAAAATGTACAGCTTGATACGTTGCGAAAAATTGGAACGGATCAAAATCATTTAAAATTACTGTTAGCTGAAAATGGAAAAACGTTAGAAGCGATCGGATTTGGCTTTGGACAAGTTGGCGACGAAATTGCGCCCAACGTTCGTCTTTCGATTGTTGGGGAGTTGGCGATTAACGAATGGAATAACTTTCGTAAACCACAGTTAATGATTCAAGATGTAGCCGTAAACGAATGGCAATTGTTTGATATGCGCCATATTCGCCAGCCGAATAAGCTCATTGCATCGCTTCCAAAAGAAAAACGGCTATTAATTGCTTTTCATCGCGATACGGTCGATGCGTTGCAGTTATCTCCATATGCGGATGAAATTGTACATGTCCAAAATGAAAATGAGGCGGCGATTCATGTCGGTGGAAAGTACGTGATCCTTCTCGATTTGCCTCCGTCACAGCAAATCGTTAAAGTTTTGTTAAGTTGTAGTTTACCTGAGCGCATTTATGCGTTATTCTATCAAAGGGAGAGTCACTTTTTTAGCGTACTGCCAACGCGTGAACATTTTAAGTGGCTATATTCTTTTTTGCATAAGCGTAGCCCGTTTGATATGCGGCGTTACGCTGAGGAGTTAGCTCGCTCGCGCGGATGGACGAAAGAAACGATGTTGTTTATGGTTCAAGTGTTTGTGGAACTCGGCTTTGTTACAGTCGAAAACGGAATTGTTTCTTTAGTCCGTCATGTGCAAAAGCGCGATTTAACGGAATCGCCGTCTTATCGGTTAAAACAAGCACAAGCAGAGCTTGAGCACATGTTTTTATACTCATCTTATTCCCAACTGAAACGTTGGTTTGATTCATTGTATGAGGAGGAAAATGTCAATGGATTTAAAACAATACGTCACGATTGTTCCTGATTTCCCAAAACCGGGTATTCAATTTAAAGATATTACGACTATTATGGACAAAGGTGAAGTATATAAATACGCGACAGATCAAATTGTCAATTATGCGCGCGAGAAGAAAATAGATGTCGTCGTTGGACCAGAAGCGCGCGGATTTATTATCGGTTGCCCAGTCGCTTATGCGCTTGGTGTCGGATTTGTTCCTGTCCGCAAAGAAGGAAAATTACCTCGCGAAGTGATTCGAGTAGAATACGGTTTAGAATACGGCAAGGACGTATTAACGATGCATAAAGATGCGATTAAGCCAGGTCAGCGCGTCCTTATTACAGACGATTTGTTAGCAACTGGCGGAACAATTGAGGCGACGATTAAGCTCGTCGAACAGCTCGGTGGGGTTGTCGCAGGCATTGCGTTTTTAATTGAATTAACGTATTTAGAAGGTCGCGAAAAGTTGAAAGGATACGATATTTTAACGTTAATGCAATTTTAAGGAAGGAGGGGCAAAACGCTCCTCTTTTTCGCATCATTGTTCTTTACATTTGAGAAAATTTTCATGATAATATTGTCAATACGTTTAAAACAAAGGTGATTGCATGGCAAATGAACAAGTATTAACGGCAGAACAAGTAATTGAAAAGGCGAGCCGTTATTTGTCGAAAGACGACGTACAGTTTATTGAACGGGCATATGAGTTTGCAAAAGAAGCGCATCGCGAGCAATATCGGAAGTCTGGGGAACCATACATCATTCATCCGATTCAAGTGGCTGGCATTTTAGTCGATTTAGAAATGGATCCTGCGACAATTGCGGCTGGATTTTTACATGATGTCGTTGAAGATACACATGTGACGAAAGAAGATTTAGAAAGAGAATTTGGAAAAGAAGTAGCGATGCTCGTTGATGGTGTAACGAAGCTCGGAAAAATTAAATATAAATCGCATGAAGAACAACAAGCAGAAAATCATCGCAAAATGTTTTTAGCGATGGCGCAAGATATACGGGTGATTTTAATCAAATTGGCGGACCGTTTGCACAACATGCGGACGTTAAAACATTTGCCGCTTGAAAAACAACGGCGCATCGCGAACGAGACGCTTGAAATTTTTGCACCGCTTGCGCATCGTCTAGGAATTTCAAAAATTAAATGGGAGCTAGAAGATACGGCGCTCCGTTATTTAAATCCACAACAATATTATCGCATTGTCAACTTAATGAAAAAGAAGCGCGCCGAACGTGAACAATATTTGGAAGAAGTCATTCAAGACATGCGTGCACGGTTACAGGAAGTCGGGATTCAGGCCGAAATTTCTGGACGCCCAAAACATATTTATAGCATTTATCGGAAAATGGTGTTGCAAAATAAACAATTTAACGAAATTTACGATTTGCTCGCTGTGCGCATTATCGTTGAAAGTATTAAAGACTGTTATGCGGTACTCGGGATCATCCACACATGTTGGAAGCCGATGCCGGGACGTTTCAAAGACTATATTGCCATGCCGAAGCCGAACATGTATCAATCGCTCCATACGACGGTTGTCGGTCCGAAAGGCGAGCCGCTTGAAGTGCAAATTCGGACGTTTGATATGCATCATATCGCAGAGTTTGGAATTGCTGCCCATTGGGCGTATAAAGAAGGAAAGACGATTCGACCGAATACGTTTGAAGAAAAACTAGCATGGTTTCGCGAAATTGTCGAGTGGCAAAGTGAAACGAACAACGCGGAAGAATTTGTAGAAACGTTAAAGATGGACTTATTTTCTGACATGGTGTTCGTTTTTACACCGAAAGGCGATGTCATTGAGCTTCCTGCTGGTTCGGTGCCGATTGATTTTGCGTATCGCATTCACTCAGAAATCGGAAATAAAACAATTGGAGCAAAAGTGAACGGAAAAATGGTTCCGCTCGATCATCCGCTTCAAACGGGAGACATCGTTGAGATTTTGACGTCCAATCATTCATATGGCCCAAGTCAAGATTGGTTAAAAATCGCCCAAACATCACATGCGAAAAATAAAATTCGCCAATTTTTCAAAAAGCAGCGCCGTGAAGAAAACGTTGAAAAAGGAAAAGAGCTTGTCGAAAAAGAAATTCGCAACATGGGTTTTGATGTCAAAGAAGTGCTTACCGCGGAAAATATAAGACGCGTTGCGGAAAAATTTAATTTTGCGAATGAAGAAGATATGTATGCGGCCGTTGGCTACAACGGTATTACAGCTGCTCAAGTGGCACATCGCTTAACAGAAAAGTGGCGAAAACAACGCGACTTAGAAGAACAAGCGAAACGTTTGTCCGACATGTTACAAGAGGCAAAAACGGTGACCCCGATGAAAAAGCGAGATTTTGGTGTATGCGTCGAAGGGGTCGACAATTTGCTTATTCGTCTGTCGCGCTGCTGTAATCCAGTGCCGGGGGATGAAATTATCGGCTTTATTACGAAAGGGCGAGGCGTTTCTGTCCATCGTGCAGATTGCCCGAACGTGCTTGTTGAAGAAGCAAAAGAGCGACTTATTCCTGTGCAATGGGAGAGTGGGGCAAACTGTCAACGGGAATATACAGTCGACATCGAAATTACTGGATATGATCGACGTGGCTTGCTTAACGAAGTGTTGCAAGCTGTTAATGAAACGAAAACGAACATTTCCGCTGTATCAGGAAGAACGGATCATCGCAATAAAATGGCGACGATTCATATGACCATTTTTATTCATAATGTAAGTCATTTACAAAAAGTAGTTGAGCGAATTAAGCAAATTCCAGATGTTTATTCGGTACGACGGATCATGAACTAGAAAGGGTTGTCGCAATGAGAGTTGTCGTTCAGCGGGCGAAAGATGCGAAAGTTACTGTCGGTGGTGAAGTCGTAGGAGCGATCGATTTCGGCCTTGTATTGTTAGTCGGTATTACGCATGATGATACGGTTGAAGACGCAGCATTTGTCGCCGACAAAATTGCCCACTTACGCATATTTGAAGATGAACATGGAAAAATGAACGTGTCGCTTTTAGATGTTGGCGGATCGATTTTATCAATTTCCCAATTCACGTTGTATGGGGACTGCCGTAAAGGGAGAAGACCGAACTTTATGGATGCCGCAAAACCGGAGCATGCGAAACAAATATATGAAGCATTGAACGAACAATTACGCCAAAAAGGAATTCGGGTGGAAACGGGCATATTCGGAGCGATGATGGATGTACAACTGACAAACGTTGGCCCGGTGACGCTTATTGTTGAAAGCAAATAGAAACCGAGCTCTCCTGTGGGACGAGCTCGGTTTTTTTATCCTCGCGCTAAATGTTTCTTTAGTTTTTGGATATCGCGAAGAGAAAGTCCGAATTCGGAGGCGAGTTCAAACGATGTCAAGTCGTTTTCTTTTTGAATAAATGAATGAAAGTCGACGTGCATAAGCGGTGATTGCGTATGAATAAATTCCCCTTTTTCGCTATGACGCATAACGAATCTCCTTTCGTGTCACATGTCGTTCGTATTATTCCCAATTTTTCTACCTTTTCATTCAAAGAAGGATTTTTTTTCTTTATGAAGAAATAAAGTAGCGACTATCGACAACGTAGGGGGATGTACAGCATGAAAAAAACGTTCGTGGCTTCATTGTTCATTTGTTGTTGTTTCTTGATGATCGTTCAAACAGCATCAGCAGCAATGAACGTGCGCATCGTTGTTGACCGATTAAACGTACGAACAGGTCCGGGATTGACATTTCCGGTGCAAGGAAAAGTAGCGAAAGGAAAGCAATATGCTGTCGTTCAAAAGCGAGGGGAATGGCTGCAAATTCGGCTCGCTTCGAATCGGACAGGTTGGGTGTACGGCAAATACGTGCAAATGCAAAACGAACAGATGGAAAAGAAAAAACAAACACAACAACTTGTTGTATGCCAAGCAGACGGATTACGACTTCGTAAAGGACCAGGAACGATGTATGCGATCATCGGGTATGTCAATCGTAACGAAAAAGGAACGGCAACGATGATACAAGGGGATTGGATGTATGTGCGTTGGGATGGAAAAGAAGGTTGGGTGCATCGATCATACATAACAAATGTTGAAAAAGACACAGAACAAAATACATACGTCCAAATGTTATATGACAATACAAATATTCGTTCTGCTGCTTCAACACAGTCCTCTATCATTACTAAAGCAAAACGTGGCGACCAGTTTGCAGTCATTCGAAAAGAAGGACGATGGTACGTCATACAAGTAGATGCACAAACGATCGGTTATGTCGCAGAATGGATCGTTCAAGTAACAAAGAAACCTGCGCCTTCTCAAAAAACGATTGTAGGGAAAACGATTGTCATTGACGCAGGACATGGTGGAAAAGATTATGGGGCGACTGGAGTCAACGGAACAATCGAAAAAATGTTAACATTACAAACTGCGCTATTGCTTAGCGAAAAGCTAAAACAGCGAGGGGTAAACGTCATTTTAACGCGTGCCAACGATCGCTTTTTATCGTTAAGTGAAAGAGTTCAAGTTGCGGCGAGAAATAAAGCGGATGCGTTCGTTAGCATTCATTACGACAGCGCATTAAACCGGACGGCAAACGGATTAACGATATACTACTATAAACAAATGGACCGATCGCTCGCAGATGCGCTTTTTGAACCGCTCAGTCGATTAACAGGCATTCAACAGCGTGGCGTTCGCGTAGGTAACTACCATGTTTTACGGGAAAATAGCCGCCCTTCTGTACTGCTTGAGCTTGGCTATTTAAGCCATCCGAATGAGGAATTGTTCGTCGCGTCATCGACATATCAACAAGCAGCAACCGAAGCGATCTGTAATGGCTTGCTTCGCTATTTTGAAAAATGAAGGTCGTCTTGACAAATGGTTTGTTCATACGTAATATAAAAAGAAAATTCAACATCTCGCCGATGATGGAGAAAAGTAGTTAAGAGTACACATGGACAGAGAGGAAATGCCATAGGCTGGAAGCATTTCTCCATGATGACTTAACGAACGAACACTCCGTAGGTTTCTCTTTGAACGCGTCAGTTAGTAGGAGAGAACGCTTTCCGGGCGTTATCGGATGAAAGTGGAAGCATGCGCTTCAACTAGGGTGGCACCACGGGAACTCGTCTCTCGTCCCTAATTTATTAGGGGTGGGAGATTTTTATTTGCATAAAAACTGAAGGAGGGAAACATATGTCGTTTCAAATTCCGCGCGGAACGCAAGATATATTGCCAGCTCAAGCAGCAAAATGGCAATATATTGAACACATTGCGCGCGAACTTTGCCGTCGCTATAACTATCAAGAAATTCGCACACCGATTTTCGAGCATACAGAACTATTTTTGCGCGGTGTTGGCGATACAACCGATATCGTTCAAAAAGAAATGTACACGTTTGAAGACCGCGGCGGTCGGAGTTTAACGCTTCGCCCAGAAGGAACGGCAGCAGTCGTTCGTTCATTTGTAGAAAATAAAATGTACGGGTATCCGAATCAGCCAGTCAAACTGTACTATATGGGGCCGATGTTTCGTTATGAGCGTCCGCAAGCTGGTCGTTTCCGCCAGTTCGTGCAATTTGGTGTTGAAGCGCTCGGAAGCAACGATCCTGCGATTGATGCGGAAGTGATTGCTTTAGCGATCGATATATATCGTTCGCTCGGATTGAAAAAGTTAAAGCTCGTTATCAACAGCTTAGGTGACGTTGAAAGTAGAAAAGCGCATCGCCAAGCGCTCATCGATCATTTCCAACCTCGCATTCATGAGTTTTGTGATGATTGCCAAGCGCGGTTACATAAAAATCCAATGCGTATTTTAGATTGTAAAAAAGACCGTGAACATGAATTGATGTGCACCGCCCCATCGATTTTAGATTACTTAAATGAACAATCGTACACGTATTTTAATAAAGTGCAAATGTATTTACGAAAGCTTGGCATCGCATTTGAAGTCGATTCACGGCTTGTGCGCGGTTTAGACTATTACAATCATACCGCATTTGAAATTATGAGCGAGGCAGAAGGATTTGGCGCCATTACGACGCTATGCGGCGGTGGGCGTTATAACGGTCTCGTTCAAGAAATTGGCGGACCTGAAACGCCAGGGATCGGATTCGCTTTAAGCATTGAGCGCTTGCTTGCTGCATTAGAGGCCGAGGGCATTTCGTTACCGATTTCAGAAGGAATTGACTGTTATGTTGTAGCTTTAGGTGAACAAGCGAAAGAAGAAGCGGTTGCGCTCGTTGCTGCGCTACGTAAAGAAGGCATTTCGGCAGAAAAAGATTATCAAGATCGAAAAGTGAAAGCACAGCTTAAAGCTGCCGACCGTTTACATGCGACGTATGTTGCAATTTTAGGTGAAGATGAATTGCGAAAAGGTGTCATTAACGTAAAACATATGGCAACGGGAGAACAGCAGGAAGTATCGCTTGATACATTTATTTCTCATATGAAAAACGCATTGCAATAGGAGGGGAAAATATGTTTGGAAGGACGCATTATTGTGGAGAAGTGACGGATAAAGCAATCGGTCAAACGGTCCGTTTAAAAGGATGGGTACAAAATCGCCGCGATTTAGGTGGGTTAATTTTTATTGATTTGCGCGATCGGACGGGCATCGTGCAAATTGTATTTAGTCCGGATGTATCAAAAGAAGCATTACAAGTAGCAGAAAAAATTCGTAGCGAATATGTACTAGACGTAGAAGGAACGGTCGTACGTCGCGAAGAAGGACAAGTAAATCACAATTTACCGACAGGGACGGTTGAGGTGCATGCAACGCACGTCACAATTTTAAGTAAAGCAAAAACGCCGCCATTTCCGATTTCAGATAAAACAGATGTATCCGAAGACGTTCGCTTAAAATATCGCTACTTAGATTTGCGTCGCCCGGTGATGTTCCAGACGTTTCAAATGCGCCATCAAGTAACGAAAGCGATTCGCGACTTTTTAGACGAAGAAGGTTTTTTAGAAGTAGAAACGCCAATTTTAACGAAAAGTACGCCAGAAGGGGCGCGCGATTACTTAGTGCCGAGCCGTGTACATCCAGGCGAGTTTTATGCGTTGCCACAATCGCCGCAAATTTTTAAACAATTATTAATGGTCGCTGGCTTTGAACGATATTATCAAATCGCTCGTTGTTTCCGCGATGAAGATTTACGTGCTGATCGTCAACCAGAATTTACACAAGTCGATATTGAAACATCGTTTATGAGTCAAGACGATATTTTAGCAATGATCGAGCGAATGATGGCGCGCGTCATGAAAGTCGCAAAAGGAGTCGACATCTCTATTCCGTTCCCGCGCATGTCATACGATGAAGCGATTGCGCGTTACGGTTCGGACAAGCCAGATACGCGTTTTGGACTTGAGCTTGTTGATTTATCCGAGCAAGTGAAAGATTGCGGGTTTAAAGTGTTTGCAAGCGCGGTGCAAAACGGCGGACAAGTGAAGGCGATCAATGTGAAAGGTGCAGCGGATAAATATTCGCGTAAAGATATTGATGCGCTAACGGAATATGTCGCTCGTTATGGAGCAAAAGGATTAGCTTGGTTGAAAGTTGAAGCAGACGGCTTAAAAGGACCAATTGCTAAGTTTTTCAATGAAGATGAACAAAAACAAATGATGCAAACACTTGAAGCAGAAACGGGTGACTTATTGTTATTTGTCGCTGATAAAAAATCGGTTGTTGCCGATGCGCTTGGTGCATTGCGTTCAAAGTTAGGAAAAGATTTACAGTTGATTGACGAATCAGCGTTTCATTTCTTATGGATTACAGATTGGCCACTATTTGAATACGACGAAGAAGAAGGTCGTTATTATGCAGCGCATCATCCGTTTACGATGCCTGTTCGTGAAGATGTGCCAAAATTTGAAACAGACCCAGCGAGCGTTCGAGCGCAAGCATACGATCTTGTGTTAAATGGATACGAATTAGGAGGAGGATCCCTCCGCATTTTCGAACGCGATATACAAGAAAAAATGTTTACAGCACTTGGTTTTACAGAACAACAAGCGCGCGAACAGTTCGGTTTCTTGCTTGAGGCGTTTGAATACGGCACTCCTCCGCATGGCGGCATCGCGCTCGGCTTAGACCGGCTTGTCATGTTGCTTGCGGGGCGTTCGAATTTACGTGATACAATCGCCTTCCCGAAAACAGCAAGCGCGAGCTGTTTGTTAACGGAAGCGCCAAGCGCAGTAAGTGAAGCACAACTAGACGAGCTGCGTTTGCGTGTGAAAGACGTTCAAAAAGCAGACTAAATTTGTGACGTTGCAAAACGATCGAAAGTGTGTTAACATACAAATAACACGAAGTCCTGATGTGTTTGTCGTATCACCTATTGTTTTGACCGAACAATGTGTGATACGGGAGCTCGGGTTTTCAGGTGGCGTACATGCCTCATTTACATACCGAGGACGTACAAAAGCTTGAAACAGGGCACCCACCTGTGAGAGAGCGGGTTCAAAACAAAGGCCATCAGCGACGGCACGATTGGGACTACAGAAACAAAAACGAATAAAGCCTTGACGTAAAGAACATGCTTTACGTCAAGGCTTTTTTTGTGTCACAATGCATGTATATCCGATTGAAGCGTTTGTGTCCGCACTCTCGTGACTTTAGTCATGAGTAAGGACGTTAACATATGTTATTTATAATGTGGCTATAAAACCAGATAAAATCTTGATTTTCACTCATACACATGTTACCCTACAATTAGGTGATAATATATGGCAAAAATACACTACGGACGAGGTTATGTCTATTCTATTCAATATCATATCGTATGGTGTGTGAAATATAGACGCAAAATATTAACTGACAAAATAGAACA
>NZ_FOJQ01000046.1 GCF_900111795.1 Anoxybacillus pushchinoensis
ACCTGTTATCTAGTTTTGAAGGAATCATCCTTCTATATGATTGCTCGGTGACGATGGCGGAGAGGTCACACCCGTTCCCATCCCGAACACGGAAGTTAAGCTCTCCAGCGCCGATGGTAGTTGGCGGGACACCGCCTGCGAGAGTAGGACGTTGCCGGGCAAGGAAAGACCAAGACTAAATTTGTCTTGGTCTTTTTTTACTCCCGCACCAAATGCTTTTTTCTGAGTATATTGTTATATGAAACTGGGAAAACTGTTAGCGGGAGGTGGAGAATAAATGTCTTATCAAAAAGCTTGTATTATATGTGATGAGCAAAATAAAAAAGGAATGCATGTTTTTCATCATTTCATATGTATGGATTGTCACAACGATCTCGTTCAAACAGAAGCAAATGAGGAGAAATACAAATTTTATGTCGATCGTCTAAGAAAAATTAGAGAGAATAAAATATATTCATAACGAAAGGCCCCTACTATGATTAGGGCCTGTTTTATTTTAATATATAGATATATAAATTAAACTTGTGAGGATGCGAAGAAAGATGGATCAGACGAAGACACCTCTATATACGCTTTTATGTGAACATGCCTCTAAACAACCAATCTCTTTTCATGTGCCAGGACATAAATACGGAGCTGTTTTTTACGAGGAGGCTCTCTCTTCCTTTTCATCATTGTTACATTTAGATGTAACAGAGCTTTCCCATCTAGACGACTTACATCATCCAACTGGGGCGATTGAACAAGCACAACAATTAGCTGCAAAGTTGTATGGTGCAAAACATACATATTTTTTAGTGAACGGTTCTACCGCTGGCAACTTGGCAATGATTGCGGCAGCATGTGTACAAAATAAAAAAGTGATTGTGCAACGCAATTGTCATAAATCAATTTTACATGCGTTACATCTCGTCGGAGCAACACCTATTTTTATTTCCCCGGAATTTGATGAAGATGTTCAAGTAATGTCTTTTGTACCTTTTGAAACGATTTCAAACGCATTAAGTGAACATCCAGATGCAGCAGCAATCGTTTTGACAAATCCAAACTATTATGGTATGACTATTGATTTAACGACAGTTATTCAATTGGCTCACTCTTATCGCATTCCAGTTTTAGTTGATGAAGCACACGGGGCTCATTTTGTTTTAGGGGAACCTTTTCCAAAGTCAGCTGTCGCATGTGGGGCAGATATTGTCGTGCAGTCGGCCCATAAAACGCTACCAGCGATGACAATGGGATCGTTTCTACACTTTAATAGTGAGTTCATAGACGAACGTATGTTGAAATACTTTTTACAAGTGTTTCAAACGAGTAGTCCATCTTATCCAATTATGGCTTCACTTGACTTGGCTCGTGCTTATTTAGCGCAACAAACGCGTGAAAGCATTCATGAAATGAGCGAACAAATTCAGTTATTTAAACGTGAACTGCAAACTATTGAGGCGATTGAAGTTGTTGAATCACAAAACCCGTTCATTCAAACGGACTTGTTGAAGATTACGTTACAAACACGTAGTGCATACTCAGGTTATGAGCTGCAACGATTATTAGAAAAAAACGGAATATTTACAGAAATGGCTGATCCATATAATGTGTTGCTCGTTTATCCACTTGCGACAATCAGCCAACTTCAAACGATTACATGGCGCATAAAACGTGCGTTGCAATGTATTCCGAGTGAACGGCAAAATGAACGAGTACAATTTCATTTACCGAAGCACTGTCAAGCGGTAAGTTATGAATGGACGAAAGGGCGTCAGACAAGAAAAGTATTGCTTCATGATGCGGTAGGATACGTTTGTGCTCAAATGGTCGTTCCTTATCCACCAGGCATTCCTATTTTACTGACTGGGGAAATTGTGACAAAGCAACATATTACGCTTATTCGACATTTGAAGCAAATGGGAGCCTATTTTCAAACAGATATAGATGGAGATTACATCGAAGTGTTCAAGGAGGATTAAGATGAGCTACTTATTTTTTTCATTTGAAGGTCCTGAAGGGGCAGGGAAAACGACGATTGTTCACATGCTTGCTAACTATTTAACGGAACAACATGTAGATGTGATTGCGACCCGTGAACCGGGTGGAATCGATATTGCCGAACAAATTCGGTCCGTCATTTTGCATCCAAGTAATGAACGAATGGATGCAAGAACAGAAGCTTTGCTTTACGCTGCGGCAAGACGGCAACATTTAGTCGAAAAAGTGATTCCTGCATTAAAAAATGGCAAAGTTGTGCTTTGTGATCGCTTTATTGACAGCTCTCTTGCTTATCAAGGTGTAGCGCGCGGGCTAGGAATAGATGAAATATTAGCGATTAATACGTTTGCCATTGAAGGCTGGATGCCAACATTAACGATTTATTTTGATATTGATCCAACGCTTGGATTAGCGCGCATTCGTGAAAATGACTTGCGAGAAGTCAATCGACTTGATTTAGAAGAAATCGCATTTCATGAACGGGTACGTAATGGGTACATGATGTTACTTGACCGCTTTCCAAAACGTATAAAAAAAGTGGATGCTGCTCAACCAATTGCAAAAGTGTTTGAAGATGTACAGGCGCTTATTGAGCCTTTTTTAAGAAAGTGAGTGGATCGTTATGTCATGGGAAATACTTGAAATAAATCAACCACATGTGGCAAAAATGATTTCCAACAGCATGAGAAAAGGAAGAATTGCTCATGCATACTTGTTCGAGGGGCAAAAAGGGACAGGAAAGAAAGAAGCAGCTCTTTTATTTGCTAAACGTTTGTTTTGTTTAACAAATTTGTATAAGGAGCCTTGTGAAACGTGCGTCAACTGCCGACGGATTCAATCTGGCAATCATCCAGACGTTCACTTCGTTACCCCTGATGGAAACTCCATAAAAAAACAACAAATTGAGCAGTTGCAAGAGGAGTTCACAAAAACAGCGGTTGAATCGAATCGAAAACTATATATTATTGAGCATGCTGATCAAATGACCGTTCAAGCTGCCAATAGCTTATTAAAATTTTTAGAGGAACCATCGGAAAAGACGGTGGCCATTTTATTAACTGAACAATTTCATCGCATACTCCCAACGATCGTTTCGCGTTGTCAAATTTTATCCTTCCATCCACTTCCAACCGAACGGATATGTGCATACTTACAAGAACATGGTGTGCCACGACAGTTGGCTATATTAGCTGCAAGGGTAACGAACAATGTGGAAGAAGCTCTTCGACTAAGTCAAGATGATTGGTTTGCACAAGCACGAAAAATAGTGATACAATTATATGAAGCGTTAAATAGTGAGTATGTACAAGCTTTGCTCGTTATTCAACAACATTGGCTTAGCCATTTTGCGAACAAAGAGCAAATGCATATTGGTTTAGATTTATTATTATATTTATATAATGATTTATTATATGTGTTGCTAGGGGAAGAACAGCATATTGCATATGGTGATTGCATGGAGCAATTTCAACGGTCCCGTTTTCTTTATTCTGAAAAGCAAATTGCTCAGCACATGAAGGTAATTTTACAAGCAAAAGCGCGGTTGCATACGAATATGAATCCGCAGCTTTTAATGGAACAGCTAGTATTGCAGTTGCGGGAGGGATCTGCATTTGTATGAAGTTGTAGGCGTTCGTTTTAAAAAGGCGGGAAAAATTTATTACTTTGATCCTGGCGATTTGCCGATTTCAAATGGTGACTATGTTATTGTTGAAACGGTTGGCGGGATTGAATTTGGAAAAGTTGTTGTTGCGAAAAAACAAGTGGACGAAAAAGATATTGTGTTACCGTTGAAAAAAGTTATTCGTATGGCCGATCAAAAAGATAAACTCGTCGTAGAGGAAAATAAACAGGCAGCGGAAGAAGCGTACGATATTTGTTTAAAAAAAGTGGAAGAGCACGGTTTGGAAATGAAGCTCGTCGATGTTGAATACACGTTTGATCGCAATAAGATCATTTTTTATTTTACTGCTGATGGACGAGTCGATTTTCGCGAGCTTGTTAAAGATTTAGCAGCTATTTTTCGCACAAGAATTGAGTTGAGACAAATTGGTGTACGTGATGAAGCAAAAATGTTAGGTGGTATCGGACCGTGCGGACGCATGCTTTGTTGTTCGACGTTTTTAGGCGACTTCGATCCGGTATCGATTAAAATGGCGAAAGATCAAAACTTATCGTTAAACCCGACAAAAATATCGGGACTATGCGGTCGATTAATGTGCTGCTTAAAATATGAAAACGATGAATACGAAACAGCAAAAGAACAATTGCCGGACTTAGGGGAAATGATCGAAACGCCTCTTGGACTAGGGAAAGTTGTTGGTTTGAACATTTTAGAACGAGTGTTACAAGTGGAGTTAGTGGAAAAAGATCGGGTAGTTGAGTATACGATTGATGAATTAATAAAAGAAAAAGTTCTTCCTACTCAAGCCACAGAGTGATGGGGTGGATGGCGCGTGAATAAAAAAGAGATTTTTCAATCTGTAACAAGCATCGAGGAACAAATTGCCCATTTATATAAACAGCTCGGGGAATTGAAAAATTATCTCGGGGAGTTAATTGAAGAAAATCATCGGCTTCAAGTGGAAAATGACCATTTGCGTAGACGGCTCGAACAGCTGTCTGAAAACAAAGTAGAGCAAGGAAAAAAACAAACGAAAGCGAAGTTAGTCGATATAGGCGAAGGGTATGATAATTTAGCTCGCTTGTATCAAGAGGGATTTCATATTTGCAACGTACATTACGGAAGTTTACGGACCGATGGAGATTGTTTGTTTTGCTTGTCATTTTTAAATAAAAAATAGCCTTTCTGACAAATGGTCTGGAAGGCTATTTTGTTGTAGAAAGAGGGAGTTTACATGTTGCGTGAAGATGAACGACTGGACTACTTACTAGCAGAAGATATGAAAATTATCCAAAGTCCATCCGTGTTTGCTTTTTCATTAGATGCTGTATTGTTAGCGAATTTTGTATACGTTCCGATTCAAAAAGGAAATTTAGTTGATTTATGTACAGGCAACGGAGTGATTCCGCTGTTGTTAAGTAAACGGACGAAAGGAAAAATTATTGGTGTCGAAATTCAAGAAAAGATTTATGATATGGCGAAACGAAGTGTGCAATATAACGGACTAGAAGGGCAAATTGAAATGATTCACGGTGATATTAAAGATATGCCTGCTTGTCTCGGATATAGTAAATTTGATGTTGTAACGTGCAATCCGCCTTATTTTCCAACACCAAACCAAGAAGAAATCAACAAAAATGAACATTTTGCCATTGCGCGTCATGAAATTTACTGTACGTTAGAAGATGTCATTCGCGTTAGCAGTCAATTGTTAAAGCAAGGTGGTAAAGCAGCTTTTGTTCACCGTCCAGAACGTTTGTTAGACATTGTTACATTGATGAGGCAATATCGTTTGGAGCCGAAACGTTTACGATTCATTTATCCAAAAGAGGGAAAAGAGGCGAACACCATTTTAATTGAAGGGATAAAAGATGGAAATAAAGGACTAAAAATATTGCCGCCTCTGATCGTGTATGAACAAAATGGGGAATATACGAGTGAACTAAAATATATTTTATATGGGGAATGAGATTATATGAACGAACAAAAAAGCTTTGTTGAAGAAGGGGAAAAGGGCGTTTTATACATTGTCCCAACGCCAATCGGAAATTTGCAAGATATGACATTTCGTGCGGTCGACACGTTACGGACAGTTCACTTTATTGCTGCTGAAGATACACGTCAAACGAAAAAGTTGCTTAACCATTTCGATATTCACACACCGCTTGTGAGTTATCACGAACATAATAAAGAGGCGAGCGGTGAAAAAATTATTGCCGCCTTGTTAGAAGGAAAACATGTTGCATTAGTAAGCGACGCAGGTACTCCAACGATTTCTGATCCGGGTTATGAACTTGTTAAGGGCGCATTAAACGTTAATTGTAAAGTCATTCCGCTCCCTGGTGCTAACGCAGCTGTGACGGCACTGACAGCATCCGGGCTTCCGACGAGCCATTTTTATTTTTATGGATTTTTACCACGTCATAAAAAAGAAAAGAAAAAAGAGCTCGAGCAACTAAAACATATAAAAGATACGCTCATTTTTTACGAGGCGCCGCATCGTCTTCAAGAAACGCTAGCTATTATGCATCATGTATTCGGGAATCGGAAAATGGTCGTGGCGCGCGAACTGACAAAAAGATTTGAACAATTTATTCGCGGAACGATCGAAGAGGTGATGCATTGGGCAGAACATCATGAAATTCGCGGGGAGTTTTGTCTTCTTATAGAAGGGAATCATGTCACATTAAATGATGAATCGGTATGGTGGGATCATTTAACGATTGTTGAGCACGTAAACTATTACATAGAAGTAAAGCAATATACTTCGAAGGAAGCCATTAAACAAGTGGCGAAAGATCGGCAATTGCCGAAGCGGGATGTGTATGAAGCATATCATAAGTAAAAAAAAAGTTTCTCTAGAAAAGTCTAGAGAAACTTTTTATTTTGATTGTTGAAGCAAGTTTTGGATTTCTTGCAATAACATCTCTGCGCCTTCTTTACTTAAAATGATTTTTCCGTCTGCAAGCTTGAAGTTGTCGTCAGATACTTCCCCAGTTACTACACAAGTCATGTTTGGCTTATACTTTTTCAAAATGATGCGCTCATCATCTACGTAAATTTCCAACGCATCTTTTTCTGCAATGCCTAACGTGCGGCGCAACTCAATCGGAATAACAACGCGACCTAACTCATCGACTTTACGAACAATACCTGTTGATTTCATGTTTATTCTCCTCTCCTTTGTTCATCCTTTTTTCGTCAATATTCGACAAAATCTCTATGGATTTATCATAACAACTTTTCCATTAAGCGTCAATCCTTTTATATGCAATAATAAAAAAAAATGTATGATTTACATGTCGTTGCACATAAAATTCGCCAAAATTATGGTTGAAATGACAAAATCCAAATGATTTGACAAGAGATGCATAACAGTTTTTAACTTCTTTTCAAGACGATACAAACCTTATTATAAATATTATTCGACAAAATTCAACATAAATTCGACAAATTTTCTTGTATATTTTCGACAAAAGTATATTGTTTATCGACAATCTCATGCCGGGTAGTTGACAGCGCTCTCTATTTTTATGTATATTTTGGTGAGATAAGAGGAATAGATGCAAATATGTAATCGCTCTCGTCCTTTGGGCGAGAGCGATTCTACTAAACGTACAGTAAGGAGGGGTACAAGTGGCGAAGAAAACGTTTTATATCACAACACCTATTTATTATCCGAGCGATAAATTACATATCGGTCATGCGTATACAACGGTGGCTGGCGATGCAATGGCGAGATATAAACGAATGCGCGGCTATGATGTGATGTACTTGACTGGAACGGATGAGCACGGCCAAAAAATTCAGCGGAAGGCAGAAGAAAAAGGAGTTACTCCACAAGCATATGTCGATGAAATTGTGGCCGGAATTAAGGAATTGTGGAAAAAGCTTGATATATCTTACGACGATTTTATTCGTACAACGGAACAGCGCCATAAACAAGTCGTTGAGAAAATTTTTGCCCGCCTTTTAGAACAAGGGGACATTTATTTAGACGAGTACGAAGGATGGTACTGTACTCCATGTGAGTCGTTTTATACGGAAAGACAATTAGTTGATGGAAATTGTCCAGATTGCGGGCGTCCTGTCGAAAAAGTAAAAGAGCAATCATATTTTTTCCGCATGAGCAAATATGTTGATCGGTTATTAGCGTTTTATGAAGAAAATCCGCAATTTATCCAGCCAGAATCGCGTAAAAATGAAATGATTAACAACTTTATCAAGCCAGGTTTAGAAGATTTAGCGGTATCGCGAACGACATTTGATTGGGGTATTCGTGTTCCGGGAGACCCGAAGCACATCATTTACGTATGGATCGATGCGCTGTCGAACTATATTACGGCGTTAGGATATGGAACAGAAAATGACGAAAAATATAAAACGTATTGGCCAGCGGACGTCCACCTTGTTGGAAAAGAAATTGTTCGTTTCCATACGATTTATTGGCCAATTATGTTGATGGCTCTAGATCTTCCACTTCCGAAAAAAGTGTTTGCGCACGGCTGGTTGCTTATGAAAGATGGAAAAATGTCGAAATCAAAAGGAAACGTCGTTGATCCGGTGACGTTAATCGATCGTTACGGTCTCGATGCATTGCGTTATTATTTGCTTCGTGAAGTGCCGTTTGGCTCAGATGGTGTATTTACGCCGGAAGGTTTTGTTGAGCGTATAAACTACGACTTAGCAAACGATTTAGGTAACTTGCTTAATCGAACTGTAGCGATGATTGAGAAATATTTTGGTGGACGTATCCCAGTATACAGCGGTACGCACACACCGTTTGATGAACAGCTTGTGCAAACAACGTATGATACGGTAAAACAATACGAGGAAGCGATGGAACATATGCAATTTTCTCACGCTTTAACAACGATTTGGCAACTCATTAGTCGCACGAACAAATATATTGATGAAACGCAACCGTGGGTGTTGGCAAAAGATGAAACGTTGCGTGATCAGTTGGCTTCTGTTATGTCGCATTTAGCAGAGTGTCTTCGTTATGTAGCCGTTTTATTGCAGCCATTTTTAACAGAAACGCCTAAACGAATGTTCGCGCAGCTTGGCATTCAAGATGAACAGTTGATGAGCTGGGATAGTTTGCAAACGTTCGGTGCTTCGCAACAAGAACGAACAGTTGAGAAGGGAACGCCGCTTTTCCCACGGCTAGACGTACAAGAAGAAGTGCAATATATTCAAACGCAAATGAAGGGAACAACAGTCAATAAAGAGGAAAAACAAGAACAAAGCGAAGAAATTACGATCGATGATTTTATGAAAGTAGACTTGCGCGTTGCACAAGTGATTCACGCTGAACCGATTCCGAAAGCGGATCGCCTGCTTAAGCTGCAACTTGATTTAGGTTATGAGAAGCGACAAGTTGTATCAGGTATTGCGAAATATTACAAACCGGAAGATTTAATCGGGAAAAAAGTTATTTGTGTGACCAACTTAAAGCCCGTCAAGCTTCGTGGGGAATTATCGCAAGGCATGATTTTAACAGGAGAAAAAGACGGGGTATTGTCGTTGGCGACAGTTGACGAATCGCTTCCAAACGGGGCAAAAGTGAAGTAAAGAGGTGTTGTGAAAAACACCTCTTTGTTTCTATTTTGTAATGTAATTGTTATATCGTTGTGATTTATGTAACGAGATTGTGTGGTAAACTGAACATCGGAAGAAAAGAGGGGTTATATGTTATTTGATACACATGCACATTTAAATGCTACACAATTTAACGAAGATGTTGAACAAGTTATCGAACGAGCACGTGCAGAAGGTGTGTCACATATTGTTGTTGTCGGATTTGATCGTCCAACTATCGAGCGAGCAATGGAGTTAGCTGATCAATATTCCTTTATTTACGCAGCTGTCGGATGGCATCCTGTTGATGCGATTCATATGACTGATGACGATCTTATGATGATTGAGCAGCTAGCAGCGCATCCGAAAGTGGTGGCGCTCGGTGAGATGGGGCTTGATTATTATTGGGATCAGTCGCCGAAAGAAGTACAAAAAGAAGTATTTCGAAAGCAAATTCGTTTAGCTAAAAAAGTGAAGTTGCCGATTATTATACATAATCGCGATGCGACAGCTGACATTGTTCATATTTTACGGGAGGAGCAAGCGGCAGAAGTCGGTGGCGTGATGCATTGTTTTACTGGTAGTGTAGAAGTGGCGCATCAATGCATCGATATGAATTTTTATATTTCATTTGGCGGTCCCGTGACGTTTAAAAATGCAAAAAAACCGAAAGAAGTGGCAAAAGAAATTCCGCTCGATCGGCTGCTTATTGAAACGGACTGTCCGTACTTAACGCCACATCCGTTTCGTGGAAAAAGAAACGAGCCGAGCTATGTAAAGTATGTTGCCGAAGCGATTGCTGAGTTAAAAGGGGTGTCTTTTGACGAAGTGGCACAAAAAACGTCCGACAATGCAAAGCGATTATTCGGCATCATTTGATAGAAAAACGTGTCGATTGTTAGGAAGGCTTGTCTAAAAAAAAGATGGGACGCGTGCGTTCTACAACTTTTTTTGCAAGCATACAATGTGTTTGTCGACAAGTCTTCCTTCCCTTTTGATCGAATATTTTGAATAATAGATAATAAGCTTCATAGAAAGGGAGGCGTCGTCACGGTTATCTATCGGAAAAGGAGGCGTTTTTATTTTGATTACGTATGTAAAAAAATTATTGCAATCAACATCAAAGAAAAAAATTGCGCTAGCTACAGGAGGATTTCTGGTATTATCAGGAATGACAGGATATGCTAGCTATGAATGGACAAAAGAAACGGTTACGTTATATACGAACGGAAAAGAGCAAAAAGTACGTACCCATGCCAATACAGTCGCTGAGTTATTAAAAGAACAAAACATTAAGCTAAAAGAAGAAGATTTTATTTCTCCCTCACCGCAAACAAAAATTGTTAATCATTTAACTGTTAAGTGGGAAGCGAGTAAGCCGATTGTACTCATTGTTGATGGGGTAGAAAAGAAGTTAAGGACGACGGCTAAAACTGTCAAGGATGTATTGCATATTCAACAAATCGAGCTTCGTGAGCACGATCAAGTATCGCCAAACGTTGACGAAGTAGTGAAAGAAAATATGAAAATTGTGATAAGTAAGGCATTTCCAATCACATTAAATGACGGCGGCAAACAGCAACAAGTTTGGTCTACTTCGACTACGGTCGCTGACTTTTTAGCTAAACAACATATTACATTACGGGAACTGGATCGCGTTCAACCAACATTGAATGAAAAGATTCAACCAAACACAAAAATAAACATTGTTCGAGTTGAAAAAGTCACCGATGTAGTGGAAGAACCAGTAAATTTCGTCGTTGTTCAGAAGAAAGATGCACAATTAGAAAAAGGGAAACAAAAGGTAATTAGCGAAGGGGAAAAAGGGATTGTTGCTAAGCAATATGAAGTCATTTTAGAAAACGGAAAAGAAGTGTCGCGTAAACTGATAAAGACAGAAACGATTAAACCGAGCAAAAACCGTATCGTTGCTGTTGGTACAAAAGTTGCCCAACCGACACTAGCTTCTCGTGGCAGCGACGAGGTAGCCCAAGAGCTTTATGTTATAGCTACAGCGTATACGGCGTATTGTGGAGGATGTTCAGGAACGACTGCAACGGGTGTCAATCTGCGTGCTAATCCGAATGCGAAAGTTATTGCGGTCGATCCGCGTGTTATTCCGCTTGGGACGAGAGTATACGTTGAAGGATATGGTTATGCTGTTGCGGCTGATACAGGAGCCAATGTAAAAGGATATAAAATTGATGTATTTTTTCCAGATAAGTCGACGGCGTATCGATGGGGGAAGAAACGCGTAAAAATTAAAATTATAAAATAGCTACAGAGGATTTCGAGATCCTCTGTTTTTTCGTTATAATGAGTGAAGAATAGTTGAGAGATGGAGGTTATTATGAAAATTAAAGAAATTATCGTTGTCGAAGGGCGCGATGATACAGTAGCCATTCGTCGCGCAGTTGATGCAGATACAATTGAAACGAATGGGGCAGCCATTAACGATGAAACGATTGAGCGCATTCGCTTAGCTCAACAACAGCGTGGGGTTATCATTTTCACTGATCCTGATTATCCAGGGGAAAAAATTCGTAAAACCATTGCCGAGCGTGTACCGGGATGTAAGCACGCATTTTTAACGCGCGAGGAAGCGCGAGGAAAACACGGGAAAGGTCTCGGTGTTGAACATGCGTCCGTTGAAGCGATTCGCACCGCGCTTTTAAGCGTATACGAAGAAATGATTGATACGAAAGAAGAAATTTCATTCCAACATCTTGTTGATGTTGGATTAATTGGTGGACCGCTAGCAAGCGCTCGCCGTGAGAAGTTAGGGAAATTATTAAAAATCGGATATACAAACGGGAAACAACTGCATAAACGGTTGCAAATGTTCCAAATTTCGAAGGAGCAATTTACAGAAGCGATGAAGGAAGTCATGCGGGAGGAACGACATGTATAAAGATATTGCTACACCGACACGCACAAAAGAAATTTTGACGAAATACGGCTTTTCTTTTAAAAAAAGTCTTGGACAAAACTTTTTAATTGAACCAAATGTTTTACATCGTATTGTTGATTTTGCTGAACTGTCTGAGCAAACGGGTGTCATTGAAATTGGACCGGGAATCGGGGCGCTTACGGAGCAATTAGCGCGACGTGCGAAAAAAGTGGTAGCGTTCGAAATCGACCAACGGCTTTTACCGATTCTCGATGAAACGCTTTCCCCATACGGAAACGTATCGATTATTCATCAAGATATTTTAAAAGCAAATGTGGAGAAAGTGATAGCGGAACAGTTGGCAGATGTTGATGATATTATGGTCGTTGCTAATTTACCGTATTACGTGACAACACCAATTATTATGAAGTTATTGACAGATCGTCTCCCTATTCGTGGGATGGTTGTGATGTTACAAAAAGAGGTAGCAGAGCGAATGGCTGCAAAGCCGGGTACGAAAGACTACGGGTCGTTAACAATTGCTGTTCAATATTATACGCATGCTGAAACAGTTATGCATGTGCCAAGAACAGTATTCATGCCAAAACCGAATGTAGACTCTGCGGTCATTCGTTTATTGAGACGAGAACAACCGGCTGTTCATGTTTCGGATGAACAGTTTTTCTTTACTGTTGTTCGTGCAAGCTTTGGACAACGGCGCAAGACGATTTTGAATAATTTAATGAGCCAGTTGCCAAATGGTAAAGAGAAAAAAGAGCAAATCGAACAAGCGCTTCACAACGCCCATATCGATCCGAAGCGCAGGGGGGAAACGCTTACAATCGCTGAGTTCGCTACATTGAGCGAGCAACTATATGACATGTTTCGTCAAGAGGCTTAAAGCCTCTTTTTTTACACGCTCTGCGCTGTTTATGCATATGTTACAAACAAAACAGGCGAAGGGGCGGGCGTGTATGATTCAAATTGGAGATATTGTTGCACGGAAATCATATGAATGTGATATTTTGTTTCGGGTCATCGATATAAAAGAAAACGATGAGGAGAAAGAAGCGATCTTGTATGGAGAAGATGTTCGACTAATAGCAGATGCTCCTTTTTCTGATTTAGTCATCATTGATGAACGAGAAAAAAAGAAACGAAAAGAAAAAGAAAAAGAACATATTGAGCAATGCTATAAGTTATTGCGACAAGATTATCGACTGTTGCGGGAAAAAAGTGAATATGAGGCGACAGGCGGGTACGACGTGAAAATGGACTTTTTTCAACTGCCGGGACGAGTGCTTCATATCGATGGAGATCCGCTTTATTTAAGAAAATGTATGCAGCTGTACGAAAGAATTGGGGTACCGGTATATGGTGTGCATTGTAATGAAATAGATATGCCCGATCGCATTATTCCGCTGCTGGAGCAAGTGCGTCCAGATATTTTAGTTGTAACTGGGCACGATGCTTATTCAAAATCAAAAGGAGCGGTTGATGATTTGAAAGCGTATCGCCATTCCAAGCATTTTGTACAAACGGTGAGACAAGCGCGAAAAAAAATCCCGAACCTTGATCAACTTGTTATTTTTGCTGGGGCGTGTCAATCTCATTTTGAATCGCTTATTCGAGCAGGTGCGAACTTCGCAAGCTCTCCTGCACGCGTCAATATTCATGCGCTTGATCCTGTATATATTGTCTCACGCGTTAGTTTCACTCCTTTTATGGACCGCATTAACGTATGGGACGTATTAAGAAATACATTGACAGGGGAAAAGGGGCTTGGCGGTGTTGAGACGCGCGGTGTTTTGCGAACCGGAATGCCGTTTCGGACGATTACTGAACAAGCATAAATAAAATCCTCTTGTCTTTTTACCGTAGTGGTAAAAAGACAAGTTTTGTTTTTTAACACTTTTTGTACATAGTTTTTTCTTTATTTGTTCATAATAAAAACAAAAGTATTGACATTTAATATTTTTTGTTGATATAATTCTTAATTTTTGACTTATCTTTTTTCATTTGTTATACTATGTAATAGTGAGGTGGATACGATGGGAAAAACATTGTCGGAAATTAAAAAAGTGTTGGATTCGAATCTCGGTAAAAGATTGACGTTAAAAGCGAACGGTGGGCGTCGAAAGACAATCGAGCGTTGCGGCGTGTTGGCTCAAACATATCCGTCCGTATTTGTTGTTGAACTTGATCAAGAAGAAAACGCTTTTGAACGTGTATCATATAGTTATGCAGACGTGTTGACGGAAACAGTACAACTTACATTTTTAGATGACGAACAAGTAGCGATGAGCAGCTCACATTCATGACGGCTAAGGAGGCGACCAATATCGGTGGTCTCTTTTTTTGTGGCCATTGAAAAGGTACGTATTTGTTCACTATTTTTTGTGGTAAAATGTCGATAGGAGTTTGAAGTCGGAAAAGTAGGTGAACAGATTGAGGTTGTTAGTCAAAGCGCCAGCGAAAATTAATTTATCTCTCGACGTATTACATAAACGTCCAGATGGCTACCATGAAGTCAAAATGGTGATGACAACGATTGATTTAGCTGATCGTGTGGAGTTGACCGATTTATATTGTGATACGATTCAAATTATTTCTCACAATCGCTTCGTGCCAGATGATGAGAGAAACTTGGCGTATCAAGCAGCTAAATTACTAAAGGAAAAGTTTAGAATACGACGTGGGGTGGCTATCGCAATTACGAAACATATTCCTGTTGCAGCAGGGCTTGCAGGTGGAAGCAGTGATGCAGCTGCAACGTTGCGAGGATTAAATAAGCTGTGGGGGTTAGGGTTGAGTTTAGACGAACTTGCTGAAATTGGAGCGGAGATTGGCTCGGACGTTCCGTTTTGTGTATATGGAGGAACAGCGGTTGCCACAGGAAGAGGGGAAAAAATCGAACATATCCCTGCTCCTCCACCAAGTTGGGTCATTTTAGCGAAGCCAACGATCGGTGTATCGACGGCAGAGGTGTACCGAAATTTACAACTACAATCTGTGAATCATCCGGATGTAGACGGAATGGTTGCTGCGATTAAAGAGAAAAACTATGAAAAAATTTGTGCACTCGCTGGCAATGTGCTAGAAAGTGTAACGTTAAACATGCATCCTGAAGTAGCCCAAATTAAAGAGCAGATGAAACGCTTCGGGGCGGATGTCTCACTAATGAGCGGAAGCGGACCGACTGTATTTGGCCTCGTTCAACACGATTCACGTTTACAACGGGTATATAATGGTTTGCGCGGTTTTTGCGAGCACGTTTATGCCGTTCGATTAATTGGAGAAAGACATGAACAATGAGGAGGTTATTATATGAAATTAAGGCGAAGCAGCCGACTCGTGGATATGACGCATTATTTGCTTTATCATCCACATCAACTCGTACCACTCACCTTTTTTGCGGAGCGATACGGTTCAGCCAAATCGTCTATTAGTGAAGATTTAGCTATTATTAAGCAAACGTTTGAACAACAAGGAATCGGTTTGTTGCGCACGCTTCCTGGCGCAGCAGGCGGAGTACAATATGTACCGAAAATTTCAGAGGGAGAAGCAAAACAATTTATTCAACAATTATGTACAAGTTTAGCTGATCCAGATCGGCTTCTCCCTGGTGGTTATTTATATATGACAGATTTACTTGGCGATACGCGCATCGTTAACCAAATTGGCCGTTTATACGCCTCGGCATTTGCACACGAAAACATTGATTTTGTTGTGACAGTTGCTACAAAAGGAATTCCGTTAGCTTACGCTGTGGCGAGCTTTTTAAACGTACCCGTTGTAATTATTCGCCGCGACAGCAAAGTGACGGAAGGATCGATGGTGAGCATCAACTACGTGTCCGGTTCATCCAAACGCATTCAAACAATGGTTTTATCTAAGCGTAGTTTAACGGAGGGAGCTAACGTTCTAATCGTTGACGATTTTATGAAAGCGGGCGGAACGATCAATGGCATGATTAGTTTGTTAGCAGAGTTCCGAGCACATGTTGTCGGTATTGGTGTGCTTGTCGAATCCGAGGAAGCGGAAGAGAGACTCGTTGATGAATATGTTTCCCTTGTGAAACTAACATCTGTCAATGTGAAAGAAAAACAAATTACCGTAGAAGAAGGAAACTACTTTCATTTTGTCAAATAAAATAAGTGATTTTTGCATACAGGAGGAAGAGCTGTCAACTACCCCCACTTAGCTAACGCTTGAAGCGGGGGCTTGCAACTCCCCAGAAGTGCGAACGGACTTCGTCCTCCTTCCTTGACTTGGGGTTGCATCAGGGGCAGGTTGACGACTACCCAACGACATAGGTCATGCCTATATCGCTACCGAGTGGCTCGGCATGTCTGTAGGCAGTACTTGACTTCCACGCACAACAGACGGATGTACGCTCGATGTTTTACGGTTGCAACGTTTCCTGCAACCAACTCCCTACATCGAGTAACGGGGATTGGAGTGCCTTGATTCAACGGTTTTCTCCACATTCTTATTCTATCATATACAAAAGAAAGGA
>NZ_FOJQ01000053.1 GCF_900111795.1 Anoxybacillus pushchinoensis
GGGCTGGAGAAGCACCCGAACGTGTCATGACATCTATAACGTAGGCTCTGTTTCAAGCCTTGGTCTGGTCAACATGGGGCTTACAAGCCCATGACTTTAGTCGTTGGGTTGTTGACTTTAATTTGTACTTTTGCCATATATTCCACCTCCTTGTATACCTTATATCGTATATACTATCTATTTTATATTAGAAATGCAAGGACGTGCATATTTGTCAGAACAGTGACAAGATAAATGGATGTGATTTTTTGTGATCAATGTCACATGATATAAATATTCCTTCTTGTACAATGGGAAGTAGTGATTGAATCGGAGGGATCAAAATGCGTGATTTTCATCAAAATCCATTTATCGTTATATGGGAGTTAACGCGAGCGTGTCAACTCAACTGTCTTCATTGTCGGGCCGAAGCGCAATATCATCGTGACCCACGTGAATTAACGTTTGAAGAGGGAAAACAACTTATTGATGACATTTATGAAATGGATCAGCCTCTTCTCGTGTTCACAGGTGGCGATCCACTGATGCGTCCAGATGTGTACGACATTGCTAAATATGCGATTGATAAAGGACTTCGTGTATCGATGACGCCAAGTGCAACACCAAACGTGACAAAAGAAGCGATCCGAAAAGCAAAAGAAGTCGGCTTAGCGCGATGGGCATTTAGTTTAGATGGCCCAAACGCGGAAATTCATGACCATTTTCGGGGCATGTCCGGCTCTTTTGATTTAACGATGAAGGCGATCGAATATTTACATGAGTTGGAAATACCGGTGCAAATTAATACGGTCATTTCTCGTTATAATGTTCATGTTCTTGATGAAATGGTGCAACTTGTTGAAAAGCTTGGATGTGTTCTTTGGAGCGTATTTTTTCTCGTACCGACAGGCAGGGGGAAAGAGACGGATATGATTTCACCCGTTGAGCATGAAAAAGTGTTTCGTTGGCTTTATGAAACGAGTAAACGTGTACCGTTTGATATTAAAACGACTGCAGGACAACATTATCGACGCGTTGTATTGCAACAAAAAATGCGAGAGCAACAAATTGATCAAGCTATTCGCTATGAAGACGTGCTAATGAAAGGGATGATTGGGCAAGTAGATGGTTTAGGGCGCGCCCCAAAAGGAGTAAACGATGGTAATGGCTTTGTATTTATTTCCCATATCGGTGACGTATATCCGAGCGGATTGTTGCCTGTAAAAGCAGGAAATGTACGCGAACAACCACTATCGCACATTTATCGCCACTCGCCAATTTTCAAGCAGTTAAGAAATCCAGATGGATATAAAGGGAAATGTGGTGTATGTGAATTTCGCTATGTTTGTGGTGGATCGCGTTCGAGAGCGTATGCGGTGACAGGCGATTACTTAGCGAGTGAGCCATATTGTATTTACATTCCGAAAGCGTGGCGTCAAAAAGAAAAGGTCGGCGAATAGCCGGCTTTTTTCTATTCATCCATACAGGCGATAAGTTCCTTATTTGTGTAAATTGGGAACTTGTCTTTTTTCTACAAACATTTTATTCATATGAAAGAACGTATGAAAGTTTTGTGAACATAACAAAAATTGTGAACAATATAACAGTACTGATCGATAAATTTTTTTACGATAAAGTTGTCAAACGATAAAGCGAGGGGGGAATAAAGATGGAACGATTAAAACAATTTCTTCGAGTTGGTCATTTACCGACACTTCTTTCGTCTTTTTTGTACTTTGATATTAGTTTTATGATCTGGGTGATTCTTGGGGCAACAGGAACGTTTATTGTAGAAGATTTAGGTTTGACGCCTGCTCAAAAAGGAATGATGGTAGGTATTCCTGTATTAGGAGGGGCGTTGCTTCGTATTCCGATGGGGCTGCTAGCTGACCGATTTGGTGGTAAGAAAATGGGGATGATTGGAATGATACTGACGTCCATTCCACTTTTTTGGGGATGGTTGTTTGCTGATACACTGACACACATTTATGCACTCGGATTGTTATTAGGGGTTGCTGGAGCGAGTTTTGCAGTTGCGCTTCCTTTAGCTAGTCGATGGTATCCGAAAGAACACCAAGGACTAGCGATGGGAATTGCAGGAGCCGGGAATAGTGGAACGGTCTTGGCAATGTTATTTGGACCGCGTCTTGCTGAAGCACATGGATGGAACAGTGTATTCGGATTAGCGCTCATTCCTCTTATTGTTGCATTTATTGTATTTATCCTATTTGCGAAAGAATGTCCGACAGCGGTAAAACCAACGAAAATGTCAGAATATACACGCGTAATGAAAATGAAGGAGACATGGTTGTTTAGCTTCTTTTACAGCTTATCTTTTGGTGGATTTGTAGGAATGACGAGCTATTTAACGTTATTCTTTTTTGATCAATACGGGGTTGACAAGGTGACGGCAGGGGACTTTGTGACGCTTGTCGTATTTGCAGGAAGCTTTGTTCGTCCAATTGGTGGATATTTGGCAGATAAATACGGCGGGATGAAATTGCTCGTTTGGTTATTTACCGGTGCGACTGTCACATTAACGATTGTTGGTATGCTTCCACCTGTCTATGTCGCATTAGCTCTTTTATTTGTTACACTTATTTTTTTTGGTACAGCGAACGGAGCGTTATTCCAAGTCATCCCTAACGTATTCCCGAAAGAAGTTGGATTATTAACAGGTTTTGTTGGAGCTGCCGGCGGGTTAGGAGGGTTCTTTTTACCGAATATTTTAGGGATGTTTAAGCAATGGACGAATTCATATTCGTACGGATTTTGGTGGATTGCAGCGACGATGCTCGTTGCGATGCTCATTATGAGACGACTGCGCAAAACGATCGCTTAAATATCATTTTTTAACATTGTATGAACATTTCATGATATGTGATGCACATCACATTATTGTTTATACACTTTCTATATGATGAAAGTACAGCAATGATTTTTATAATTATATACTGTTAAAAAAGGAGAGGCGATCGTTATGAGTCAAACATTGAAAACGGCTTCAGATTATGCTGAACGAAAAAGTCGCATCGGTTCGTACTGGAATCCAGAAGATCCTGAATTTTGGGAAAAAGAAGGGAAAAAACATGCTCGAAGAAACCTTTGGATTTCTGTTCCAACGTTAATGCTTGCATTTATTGTTTGGCAAATTTGGTCTATCGTTGCTGCCCGATTAAATGATATTGGATTCCAATTCACGCAAAGTCAATTGTTTACGTTAGCTGCTGTCCCTGGACTTGTCGGTGCGACGCTACGCTTCATTTACACATTTGCAGTCGGGAAATTCGGAGGAAGAAATTGGGTTGTTTTCTCGACAGGGGTGTTGCTCATCCCAGCCATTGGGGTTGGTTTAGCGGTACAAAATCCGAATACACCGTACTGGGTTATGTTGTTGCTAGCTGCCCTCTGTGGACTCGGTGGTGGAAACTTTTCATCTGCATTAGCGAATATTAGCTTTTTCTTTCCGAAAAAAGAAAAAGGGACAGTGCTCGGTATTAACGGCGGCCTTGGAAATATGGGAGTATCGGTCGTTCAGTTCGTCACACCGTTAGTTGTGACGGTCGGTGTGTTTGGGGTGATCGGTGGTGAACCACAAGTACTAGCAGATGGTTCAAAAATTTGGTTACAAAACGCTGCGTTTATTTGGGTCATTCCGATTGTGTTCTTTACGATTTTAGCATATTTCGGTATGGATAACTTACCAAATGCAAAACAATCTGTATCAGAGCAGTTTGTCATCGTAAAAAGAAAACATACATGGATTATGACATGGTTGTATATCGCAACGTTCGGTTCGTTTATTGGATATGCGGCAGCGTTTCCGCTTTTATTAAAATCACAATTTCCAGAACACGTCTCGCTTGCCTTTTTAGGAGCATTTTTAGCAGCTTCATTCCGTCCAGTCGGTGGTTGGTTGTCTGATAAGCTAGGAGGGGCGCGCGTAACAAACTACATTCTAATTACTATGGGGCTTGGTGCTGCTGCGGTCATGTATTTTACAACTGAAAAACATTTTATCGGATTTATTGTATCTTTCATGATCTTATTTATTGCTGCTGGAATGGGATCAGGGTCAACATTCCAAATGATCCCAATCATCTTCCCACCAAAAGAAGCAGCACCTGTTCTTGGTTTTACGGCAGCATTTGCGGCGTACGGTTCATTCTTTATTCCAAAGCTATTCGGTTGGGCATCTCAAAACACAGGGACACCAATTACGGCATTTTATTTCTTTATCGCATTTTATGTTGTATCAATTGTGTTAAACTGGTATTATTATGCTAGAAAAAATGCGGAAGTGAAATGTTAGAAGAATAAAAGAAGGGGATATCTGTAATAGATATTCCCTTTTGATATATGGAGGGACTAAAGTGAGAAAAATGTGTTTTTTTATTATGATTTTGTTATTAGTGGCATGTAATCCTCACGCCGCTCAACCAAATGCGACACCATCCATTAAAGTTGCGGCAGCTGCAGATTTAACCCATGCATTTAAAGAAGTTGGGAAGCAGTTTAAAAAAGAAACGGGAATAGACGTTACATTTGTTTTCGGTTCGAGTGGTCAGCTAGCAGAACAAATTAAACAAGGGGCGCCGTTTGATATATTTGCTTCAGCGAATGTAGAATATGTCGATGAACTCGTTCGCGAGCACGTGGCTATAGAAAAAACAAAAAATATATATGCATTTGGCCGCATTGGGCTCGCTGTAAAAGAAGGGGTAGCAGTAACGTCATTGGGGGATGTATCAAAAGAAGAAGTGAAAAAAATAGCGATCGCTAATCCCGATCATGCCCCTTATGGATTAGCGGCGAAACAAGCGTTAGAACGAGCGGGTTTATGGGAGCAAGTAAAGCAAAAAATTGTTTACGGAAGAAACGTTGCCGATACGCTTACTTATGTAGAGTCAGGCAACGTGGAAGTAGCAATTGTTGCCCTTGGACTAATGAAAGACCATCATTTGCCGTTCTATCTTATCGATGAACGTATGCATGACCCGATTCGACAGGCGATTGTTGTTACAAAACAAACAGCCCATGAAAAAGAAGCGCATGCGTTTATTGAGTTTTTAAAAGGACCGAACGGAACGAGTATTATGAAAAAATACGGTTTTATCATTCCTGAGGAGGAATAATTGTGGAGGCGGTCAATCTTTTTCCGCTCTTTCTGTCATTAAAAGTAGCAACAATAGCAACGGTTTGTGCACTTGTTGTCGGATTGCCCATTTCTTACTATTTAAGTCGTTCTAACGATAAAATAAGTGATATACTTGATTCTTTATTTACGTTGCCAATCGTATTGCCCCCAACCGTTCTCGGTTACTATTTACTTGTACTACTTGGTCGCTCAAGTCCAATTGGTCGTTGGTTGGAAGAAGCATTTGGGATTTTGATTGTATTTACACCGACAGGAGCGGTTGTTGCCGCTTTTGTTGTCGCTTTGCCGTTTTTTGTAAAAACGGCACGGGCAGCATTTGCAAGTATTGACGAGCAATTGTTGAATGCGGCGCGCGTACTTGGACGATCGGAGTGGGATATTTTTTTTACTGTCGTCATCCCGCTTTCTTGGCGTAGCATTGCATCTGCAACTACACTTGTCTTTGCACGTGCGCTTGGGGATTTTGGAACGACGTTAATGGTTGCAGGAAGCATTCCAAATGAAACGATGACGATGCCTATTGCCATTTACGATGCGTTGCTTGCGGGGGATAAAAAAATGGCGAATATACTCGTCCTTATCATGACCGTTGTATCTATTGCTTTGTTGTACACAATGAAACGATTAGAAAAACGAATGATTCGAGGAGAAAACGATGCTGTACGTCGCCATTAAAAAAACATTTTCTCATTTTCAGTTAGATGTAAATTTTACAATACACAAAGGGGTCATTGGTATTTTAGGACCATCAGGATGTGGAAAAAGTTTAACATTGCAAAGCATTGCAGGATTACAGCAGCCGGATGAAGGAATTATTCAATTGTACGATCGGTTATTTTTTCATTCAGACAAACGGCTCCACGTTCCTGCCCGTTACCGAAACGTAGGCTATATGTTTCAACATTATGCCCTTTTTCCCCATTTGACCGTTTACGAGAATATTGCGTTTGGCTTAAAAAAATGGCCAAGAAAGCAAGTACAACATACGGTTATGAACATGATTGAAAATGTCGGATTAAAAGGGTATGAGAATCATTACCCCCACCAATTATCCGGAGGACAGCAACAACGAGTGGCACTTGCACGAACGCTTGTTACAAAACCGAGTATATTATTGCTTGATGAGCCATTCTCAGCGCTCGATCATCACACAAAACAAGTGATGGAACAACAATTTTTCTCTTATTTACAACAACATTTTTCTGGTATCGTTCTTTTTGTTACACATCATTTAGAAGAAGCCTATCGGTTATGTGACGAACTTATTTTATATGACCGTGGTCGCGTCATACAACAAGGAAAGAAAGAATGTGTATTTCATGAACCGGACAATGTACAGGCTGCAAAAATTGTCGGCTGTAAAAACATATTTCCTTGTACGGTTGTTGAAAAGGGAGACGAGGTGATTGGTTATGTCAACGGTGCACAATTAATCGTCCCTGCACATAAAAAAAAGAGCGGGGCGACATATGTTGGTATTCATTCGCACCATATTCGCTTTGTTGATGATGCGATATGCAACGCATTTCCTTTTCGTATCATTCGTGTTGCTTCACATGTATATACGTATGATGTGACGATACAAACAGATCATTTTATATTGCAAGCTAGTGTGAGTGAAGAACAGTGGCGACATATGCATAATAAAAAAGTATATTTACCGCCTGAGCATTTGTTTTTTTTGAGAGAAGGAGGTTGACTCCAAAAGCCCCCTTTTTGATGAAATTTAACCTAAGTATGTGAAATAGACCACCTCTGAAACCCTTGATTTTACTGGGTTTTCACTGGTGGTCTATTTTCCCATTTCACCTCAGATAGGAGCATTACCCTCCTTTCCTTTTTGGGTCAGCTCTTTTTTTTTTGAAATTAAATGTCATGTTTTGTTACATAGTAAATGTTTATTTTTTTGTTAGTGTAATAAAATATAACATAAAGATATTATAAAAGGGGGAAGTGTATGGGAAAAGTGTATTTGGTTGGTGCTGGACCGGGTGATCCGGGGTTAATTACGTTAAAAGGGATTCGTTGTATTCGTGAAGCAGATGTGATTTTGTATGATCGGCTCGTCAGTCCACAACTTTTGGTGGAAGCAAAAAGAGAGGCTGAGATTATCTATTGCGGAAAAGGTCCCGATTGTCATTTCATGAATCAGAATGAGATAAACAGTTTGCTTACTCGGTATGCCCGTGAAGGAAAAATTGTTACGAGATTGAAAGGTGGGGATCCGTTTGTCTATGGAAGAGGAGGTGAGGAAGCAGAAGTGTTAGCCAAGAACCATATAGCATTCGAGATTGTTCCTGGTGTTACGTCAGGGGTGGGTGCTTGTGCTTACGCTGGCATTCCTTTAACGCATCGTTATATTAGTTCTACAGTAGTTTTTGTAACAGGACATTATTGCGATGAGAAAAAGATAAGGTGGGACAATATTGCTAGTATAGAGACGGTTGTTATTTATATGGGTATTAATCAGGCTGTGTATATTGAACAACAAATGATATCAAATGGTCGCTCGCCAAATACACCAATTTGCATTATACAAGAAGGGACAACGAGTCGACAACGAGTGCTTACAGGGGAATTGAAAGATTTATCTCTAATTATTGAAAAACATCGTGTTAAAAGTCCAGGGTTGATCGTCATCGGAGAAGTCGTTCGTATGAGATCTATCATTTCCTGGTTTATGTAAAAAAAGTATGTTATTTTTTATTACAAAACATGTGACATTATATAACCAACTGGTATAATGTTAAATAAAAAAGGAGAAGGATAGAATGAATAAAAAAAAACAGAAAAATCGGAACATTAACATTGATTGTTTTAATATGTAAATTTTGGTTTAGGTAAAAACTTATTTGTACTTCATTGATAAACAAAATATGAATTCAAAACTTATACTGAATGGAGGTTGAAGATAAATGGGAAAAAGAAAGCTTGTATTGATCGGCAACGGGATGGCTGGAGTGCGTTGTGTTGAGGAAATTTTAAAGATTGATGGTGATGCATTTGATATTACGATCTTTGGAAGTGAGCCTTATCCAAACTACAATCGTATTTTATTATCAACTGTGTTGCAAGGAGACATGTCAATCGATAGCATTACGATGAACGATTGGGAATGGTATCGAAAAAATAACATCCGACTTTTCGTTGGTGAAACGGTTATAAACATCGACACAGAGAAGCGGTTTGTACGGACAGACAAAGGGCGAACTGTTCAATATGACAAATTAATCATCGCCACAGGCTCTAAGCCTTTCATTCTTCCGATACCAGGAGCGAATAAAAAAGGGGTCACCGCGTTTCGCGATATTAAAGACTGCGAAATGATGATGGAATATGCAAAAACGTATAAAAAAGCCGCAGTGATTGGCGGTGGATTGTTAGGTTTAGAGGCTGCGAGAGGTCTTTTAAATTTAGGGATGGAAGTTGATGTCATTCATATTTTTGACTATTTAATGGAACGCCAATTAGACCCAACTGCGTCGAAACTGTTGCAGCGTGAATTAGAAAAACAAGGAATGAATTTCCTGCTTAAAAAGGAAACAGCAGAGATTTTTGGAGATGGCCGCGTCGAAGGGGTTCGCTTTAAAGACGGAACAGAAATTGCAACGGATTTAGTCGTCATGGCCGTAGGGATTCGTCCGAACGTTGATTTAGCGCGGGAAAGCGGAATCGCGGTAAACAGAGGGATTGTCGTGAATGATTACTTAGAAACGAGCGTTCCTCATATTTATGCGGTCGGTGAATGTGCGGAACATCGGGGAATTGTGTATGGTCTTGTAGCGCCGCTTTACGAACAAGGGAAAGTATTAGCCGAAGCGGTTTGCGGTATTAAGGGACGTCCATACGAAGGTTCGGTTGTTTCTACGCAATTAAAAGTTTCTGGCGTCGATTTGTTTTCTGCCGGAGAATTTATGGATGGGGAAGGAACGGCATCGATTAAAGTATATGACGAATTCCGTGGAATTTATAAAAAAGTTGTCATTCGTGACGGAAAAATCGTTGGTGCGGTTTTGTTTGGCGACACAAGCGAAGGACGGAAACTACTGGATATGATTAATAAAAATGAAAATATTTCTAACTCGTTCCAATTATCGTTTTTCCAATCAACTGCGAATTCATCCAATAAAAGCATGGTGGCTGCAATGGCAGATACGGATGTCGTTTGTGGTTGTAATGGGGTAACCAAAGGAACGATTTGTAAGGCAATTGCGGAGCATGGGTTAAAAACTGTTGAAGAAGTGCGTGATTGTACGAACGCTTCACGTTCCTGCGGAGGATGCAAAGGGTTAGTAGCGGAGTTATTAGAGTATACACTTGGTGAGGAATTTGATAAATATGCGATGAAAGAAACGATTTGTGGATGTACAACATTAAGTCGTGAAGAAGTGATTGATGAAATTAAAGCGAAAAATTTGAAGTATGTGAAAGAAGTGATGAACGTCCTTGGTTGGAAAAATGAAGAAGGTTGTTCGAAATGCCGCCCGGCGTTGAACTATTATTTAAGCATGTTGTATCCAAGTGAATACGTCGATGAAGCGGAGTCACGTTTTGTGAATGAACGGCTTCACGCGAATATTCAAGCAGATGGAACGTATTCGGTTGTTCCGAGAATGTATGGAGGGGTCACAACGGCGGAGCAATTGCGGAAAATTGCTGATGTCGCTGAAAAGTACAACGTGCCAATGATTAAGTTAACAGGTGGACAACGCATTGATTTATTAGGAGTGAAAAAAGAAGACTTGCCACGCATTTGGGCCGAATTAGACATGCCATCTGGATATGCATACGCAAAAGCGCTGCGCACAGTCAAAACGTGTGTTGGTAAGCAATTTTGCCGTTTCGGTACACAAGACTCTACAAAACTGGGGATTGATATGGAAAAGAAATTTGAACGGTTGAATACGCCGCATAAAGTAAAAATGGCTGTTTCTGCTTGTCCGCGCAACTGTGCAGAATCAGGAATTAAAGACGTCGGCATCGTCGGTGTCGATGGCGGCTGGGAAATTTACGTCGGAGGAAATGGCGGCACGCACCTGCGAGCAGGGGATTTACTATGCACGGTAAAGACGGAAGAAGAAGTGATTGAAATGACAGGGGCGTTTCTCCAATATTACCGTGAGTCTGCTAACTATTTAGAACGCACATCCAAATGGGTTGAGAGAGTCGGGCTTGAGCATATTCGTGAAGTGATTTTTGATCAGGAAACTCGCCGGCAATTGCTGGATCGTTTGGAGGAAGCGCTAGCAGCCACGAAAGATCCATGGAAAGAGATAGTTGAAAATAAAGAGATGCAAGAAAAGCTGTTCACAAGTCTACAAGTCAAAGTGCCAGTGAATCGGTAGGAGGAGAGTTAGATGACACGAATGGAGATCGGAACAGTACAACGCCTTTCTGAAAGATTAGGAAAATGCGTAAAAGTGGGACAAATGGAGCTGGCGTTATTTCGGTTGTCAGACGGCCGTATTTATGCGCTTGAAAACCGCTGTCCGCACAAAGGAGGAGATTTGTCTCAAGGAATTGTCAGCGGGGAGTTTGTGTTTTGTCCTCTTCATGATTGGAAAATTTCCATAAAAGATGGGAAAGTGCAAGCGCCTGATCACGGTTGTGTGAAAACATATAAAGTAGAAATTGAAAATGGAAAAATATATATACAACTGTAAATAAGGTGAACGAATATGACAAAAGAATTGTTGCGTTATTTTCAGCACAAGCAAAAAGATCATGCGTCGGAAACGTTATTTGATACACAATGCCCGTTTTGTAGCGTTCAATGTGCGATGCAGCTCGTTGAAGAACGTGTGGTTGGAAGAAATTGTTATAAAGTGATTCCGAAAGACAATCCCACTTCAAACGGACGGCTTTGCATCAAAGGGCTTCATGCGCATCAGCATGCATTGCATACCGAGCGATTGCAATTTCCGTTGCTGAAAAGAAATGGTCGGTTTGTCCGAGTGAGCTGGGAGGAGGCGCTCTCTTTTATACAAATAAACTTCAAGAATATTCAAAAAGAATTCGGAAATGATGCTATTGGAGTATATGGAGGCGGCTCGCTAACGAACGAAGAGGCGTATTTATTAGGAAAATTTGCTCGCGTTGCTTTGAAAACGAAATATATCGATTATAACGGTCGCTACTGCATGTCCGCTGCAGCGGCGGCGATGAATGCTACATTTGGCCTTGATCGCGGGTTGACGAATAAACTTTCAGAAATCCCCCATGCTCGCTGCATCATATTAGCAGGTACGAATATTGCGGAATGTCAGCCGACGATTATGCCATATTTTCATCAAGCAAAGAAAAATGGGACGTTTTTCATTGTCATTGATCCGCGGGAAACGGCTACATGCGGGCTAGCTGATTTGCATATTAAAATCAAACCGGGGACAGATGTGGCATTTGTGAACGGCATGCTGAAAGTCATTTTTGCTGAAGGGTATGTTGATGAACAATTTGTTAAAGAAAGAACAGAAGGATACGACGAGTTAAAGAAACATATTGAGCAAATTCAGCTAGATGAAATGGCGGAGATGACAGGAATTGCTCCGGAAGTGATTCAGTTTGCGGCAAGGCAGTATGCCACAGCACCAACCGGTATGATCTTTACCGCAAGAGGCGTTGAGCAGCAAACAAACGGATATATGACTGTCCGTAATTTTCTAAATTTGGCGCTTGTAACAGGAAAAATTGGGAAAATTGGCTGCGGCTATGGGGCGATTACTGGGCAAGGCAACGGACAGGGGGGACGGGAACACGGGCAAAAGGCTGACCAGCTTCCTGGCTACCGTTCGATCGAAAATCCGGAGCACAGGAAATATATTGCAAGCGTTTGGGGAGTTCCTGAAGAAGAACTGCCGAGAAAGGGGGTTTCCGCCTATGAAATGATACAAAAAATAGATGAAGGGGAAATTAAGGGCTTGTTTGTGATGGGTTCCAACCCCGTTGTATCCAGTCCGAACGCTCGCTTTGTAAAAAGAGCGTTAAAAAAATTGCAATGTTTAGTCGTCGTCGATTTATTTTTATCGGAAACAGCGGAACTCGCTGATTTAGTATTGCCAACCTCGTCTTATTTAGAAGATGAAGGAACGATGACGAACCTAGAGGGCCGCGTGACGTGGCGTCCGGCTTCGTGGAAACGTCCGGGGGAGGTGAAGCATGACTGGGAAATTCTTTGTGAGATTGCCCGAGTGTTAGGAAAAGGAGAATATTTCCGTTTTTCGTCAGCGGAAGAAATTTTTAATGAACTGCGAATCGCTAGCCATGGTGGTTTGGCAGATTATTATGGAATTACGTACGAACGTTTGCGCAACGAGCGTGTGTATTGGCCTTGTCCTTCGCCCGACCATCCCGGCACCGCAAGACTGTTTGAACAATCGTTTGCTCACCCAGACGGCAAAGCACGTTTAGCGGTTGTAGACAATGAATATCAAAAAGAACAAACGACGGAACAATATCCGATTTATGTGACGACAGGACGAGTGTTGTCTCACTATTTAAGCGGAACGCAGACGAGAAGAAGCCCAGCGCTTGCGTCTCGACAAATTGAAGCATTTATGGAAATTCATCCGAATACAGCGAAAAAATATAAAATCGAAAACAACGCATTAGTGAAGCTTGAAACAAAACGAGGATATGCCATTGTAAGAAGCAAGTACTCCTATAAAATTCGGGAAGATACTGTATTTGTTCCATTTCATTGGAGTGGGCTTCAAAATATTAATCAGATTACAGATGATGAATTGGATCCATACTGCAAGATGCCTGGATTTAAGCGATGTGCTGCAAGAATTATTCCTGTTGTTGATCTAGAAAGAAACTAAAACATTCTATGATAAAAGGAGAGAGATGTTGATGGGAATAAAAGGATTTTTAAAGAGTGGTCATACTCCGACTCTGTTTAGTGCATTTTTGTATTTTGATGTTAGTTTTATGATATGGGTGTTACTTGGACCACTATCGGTCATGATTATGAATGATTTTCAAATGAATGAGGCACAAAAAGCTAATTTGGTTGCACTACCTATTTTAGGTGGAGCTATTTTACGTCTTATTCTCGGTTGGTTGGCCGATTATATTGGACCAAAAAAAACCGCTCAATTAGGTATGCTCGTTACCGTAATCCCACTCGTCTGGGGATGGTTATTTGCTAATCATTTGTCAGAGCTTTATATTGTGGCACTATTGCTTGGAGTATCTGGAGCTAGTTTTGCCGCAGCACTCCCTCTCGCAAGCCGTTGGTATCCACCACAATATCAAGGATTAGCTATGGGGATTGCTGGCGCTGGAAATAGTGGAACAGTCTTTACTACTTTATTTGCTAATCGTATTGCCCAGTACTATGGTGATTGGAGTATTGTTTTTGGATTTGCCCTTATTCCGCTTGTAATTACATTCATTGTGTTTACATTGTTTGCAAAAGATAGTCCGAATCAACCAGATCCAAAAACATTTATTGATTACAAAAATGTACTTAAACAGAGAGATACATGGTTGTTTTGTGTTTTCTATAGTGTAACTTTCGGAGGATTTGTAGGTATGTCAAGTTATCTGACTATTTTTTTCTTTACTCAATACGGACTTGATCCGGTAAGGGCCGCAGATTTTACAACTATTTGTGTCATTGCTGGGAGTCTTTTTAGACCCATTGGTGGATGGTTAGCGGATCGATTCGGTGGTGTGCGTATGCTACTCTGTTTATATACGATCATAGGGTTCATGTTTGCTGCGATTTCCTTCCTCCCGAGTTTAGATAAAGTGATTATGTTATTATTCATTGTAATGATGAGTCTTGGAATGGGAAACGGTTCTGTATTTCAATTAGTTCCACAAAGGTTTAAAGAAGAAATAGGAATGATTACAGGAATTGTTGGAGCGGCAGGAGGAATTGGTGGGTATTTTCTTCCTAAGGTGTTGGGGAACTTAAAGTTAGTAACTGGTTCTTTCTCATCAGGATTTCTTGCATTAAGTACAGTTTCATTTCTATGTATGTTGTTATTAGTCGTTGCGCAAAAACAGTGGAAAAAATCGTGGATGATTAGTGAAAGAAGGGAACAAACATTATATAATCCAAATCATATGTCTAAAACTAAACGATTTGTAGAGTGAAAGTTCATACGTACAACGTACCTTTTTCTATACAAGAATGTGAGAAGATCAAATAGAGTTTGTTACAAAAAACATCCATGGTAACTATTCACCCCAGTGCTAGTGTATAAAAAAGCCCAGCACAAATAGGGCATTTCGGTCATAGAAAATGCCCTAGGTAGCGGAAAGAACTCGA
>NZ_FOJQ01000106.1 GCF_900111795.1 Anoxybacillus pushchinoensis
ATTCGACAGGAAGATAAAAAAATCCTCCCGATTTTTGTCGAGAGGGTGCGAAATGTGAGTTGTTAAATTTGGTTCGAATTTTGTGCTAATTACGCTGTTATTTGTACTGTTTTTCTTGATTTTGTACTTCTGAACCGAACCCGTTAACTTAACATGCACCTTTTTAGTAAAGTCTTTTATAGAAAAAACAAGTAAAATGAAACCAATACAAAACCGATTACAGCCATGATAACGCAGTATATTTTGGTAGATGTGCGTAAAGCTGTTCCAAAAATTTCTTTTCCCGTCACGGAAAGCATTACCCCCATCGCCAATGCGATAATCATTGCTACTAGCCAAGGGACACCCATCCCATAATTACTTCCGATGAAGGCTCCAACTCCTATGGGGGCGGAGGCTATGGTTGCCCCAAGTATGATGCTGAAAATTCCAAACCCAGCCATCAGCAAGGGAGTAAAAACAGCAATCCCTTCTGGAATATTGTGAAGCATGATCGCAGTCATCATTGGTTTAGTCAATGAATCGTGAGTATTGGCTCCAAGTGCGATGCCTGTTGGAAAATTGTGCAGGGCAATACTGAATGTTAAAAATAGACCAGAATGTACAAATAAGTCTTTTTTAGCGTCATTGGTAATAATGATCACATGATGGGAAACCTTTTCTAGATGCTTATAAATAAAATAACCAAAAATCAATCCGACAATAGCAATAAACCAACCTCCAATTTCTATGCTTTCAGGCAAAATTTCCATCGTGACCAGTCCAAATATCATACCACTACATACTGAAAAAATGGTTGGCGTTCCTTTTTGCCAGCCTTTAAACAACCAAGCAATCACTCCGCCAGATAACATTCCAATAGCAGAAGCAGAAAACCCTAAAAGCCAAAGTGAGTTCATCCATCATCCCCCTTGTACTAAGTTGTCTTTACTTTTATATCTGCCAAACTTATAAAATATGCCTTAAGAAAACAAAAAATCCTCCACCGTGGGAGGATTGTAAAGCCTTCGTTTTCGGAAAAGTGAGGTTTGTTTATTATAAAGGCATTGGAGTTTTAGTTGGTTTTGCGTAACCTTCTTTGTACTTTTCGTCAATGTAGTGGCGAATTTCCTTTATAGACATACCTTCTTGTTTCATTTTAATGGATTCCGCGGCGATTTGTAAGCAAACGCCACAACGAGTACCGTGGTCATTCCAGACAACAGAACCATCTTCATTGATTTTTTTGACAAAGCAATTCATACTACTTTTATGTCCTGCACTCTTCTTTTGTTCGGTTATATTGATTATTTAGCACATAGTTCTATTTTTTATAATTCTAAAATAAAAAAAAACAGTGATTGCTTAACCTTGACTTAACACAATCAATAAATTTTTTGACGGCTGAAGAGATGTTTTTCAGAGATATTACCGCAATCCCTATGGTACGATAAATGATCTCTTTCTAAATGAATAAAATACAATGTGTGATACACGAAACAAAAGCATTTCAGGAAGTATACTGATTCCAAGATCAGCTTGATTTTCAGCTACTTCATATTTCGATCTTTGGTGGCACTTGATTTTCCTTTAAAATCCGCCTTACATTGTTATCGCTCCCCCACTCTGGCATAATAAACGCTTCTTCTTCCAGTTAGGGAAAGGAAATCATCTGTTGTTCGTGTTCGTGAAAGTGGGTTCATCCGCCAACAATGCAAACTATTATGTCTTTTTTAAAAAGGATGATGTCAAACGATTTAGATGTAGGTAAAGACACAAACACGAAATCTACTGCACCATTCCATTGATCAATATCATTGTAATCCCCTTCTAATAGTCTAATTAGAAGGATGCTGCATCTGGAATTGTTTTATAATTCTGGACAAACTGCTGGTATGAGTAAAATGTTTGTGGGAGAAAAAAAGACAGGTTCCTGATTTGGTATAATAAGGAACCTGTCAGATATGTAAGCAAAATAGATGAAAAAC
>NZ_FOJQ01000072.1 GCF_900111795.1 Anoxybacillus pushchinoensis
GTAAACTCTCGGTTTCATGGAGTTGGGCATACAAAAGCAGTTTCATAAATGAAGCCATATAAAGTTTCTTGGTATAGTGATTTAATTGATGTGTTTTCACTAGGTCATCAAATAATGGACGATTAATCGGTGAAAACCATTGTTCAAATGATGTTTTTCGTGTAAACTTATCCATGGTTTTGTCCTTTGTATTGGATTTGGATGGTTTACTACCACCCAACCATTATAAAGGATTTTTTTGTGTTTGGATTATATTTCAGAAAATTCGGTTTATTTAAAGGTGTTAAATTATTTTAATGCGACGCTAGTGTACTTATATAAACTATAAACAAGTAAAGATTTTGTAAAGAAAAAAGAGCTGATCCACTGATCAACTCTTGTCGCATAAAACTAATCGTCATCTACCGTCCATGTTATATTTGTTTTTGTTTGCTGTTGTTTCATTTTTCATTCTCCTTTCAACATGTATTTTTCGTCTAAATTAAAACAATTGGTACATTGAACATTTTCGATCCATCATCTTTTCTTCAACTTGTCGAATCAGCTGCTCTCGCTCTATTTCTTCAGCTGTCCATATTCGTCGTTGGATGGAAATCGTTAAAAAAAACAAATGAAATTTCATGATTTACTCACCCCCTTTCAGTAAAAAATCCGTTGGACAAAATCTTTCCGCGGATGGCACAAAAAAACGCAGGGAACACATCCTTCCCTGCGACATGCGATCGCTTGTGAAAAGGTGAATGATTTTCACATCGGGAGGGCGGGCCAATCTTCTTTGTTCAATTGCGCCATGCACTTCTGTCATTGTTGTCATAACTCTTTCCTCCCTTCCAAAATCAATTGATTTAGTAAATTATATACACAATAAGATAAGTTTGTAAATATATAATAAAAATTTTTCCAAACAGATCACGAAGATATGTATATGAAAGAAAACAAAAGGTATGCAAGGACAGATGCATCATTTTTTGTCTTTTAAGCAAATTGTCCATCGATGTACGATATATTTTCTTGTGCTATTTATTATTTTTGACTATGATCAAAAAAGAACATGTAGAAAGGAGCGTTTTATGAAACATACAGACATATACATCTTATCTGGATTTCTTGGAAGCGGGAAAACGACACTATTAAAGCGTTTCTTGCAAAGTGAAAAAGAACGAGGACGAAAAATAGCGGTTGTGATGAATGAGATCGGTCAAGTATCAATTGATTCACATGCCGTTTCAGAAGACGCTGTGTTAAGCGAATTATTAAGTGGGTGTGTATGTTGCACGATTCAAGATCAATTTGAAGTAGAGCTTTATTCTCTGCTTCGGCAACATGCATTAGATGTGATTTATATTGAAACAACAGGGGTAGCGCATCCAGTTGAAGTACTCGATGCGTGCATATCGCCATTATTTGCTCGTCGTGTTCAAATGAGGGGTATCATTACAACGATTGACGCCACGCGTTGGTCAAATCGTCAACAACTTTCTGTTCCACTGCAAATGTTATTAAAAGAACAAGTTCGTCACGCAGATGTATTAATCATCAATAAGACAGACGAATTATGTGTAGATGCGCAGGCGAAATTATCGTTTGAGTTACAAGCAATCAACAGTGATGCGCGCATCATTTTCACGACATACTCTAATGTCCGCATAGATGATATTCATCTTCTGTCACATCGGCCGCGAAACGAACATGGGCGACTGAACGTTGAGCGGTTGCGCATTCAAACGTATGTACATACATTTACAAAACCAATTGATTTACATATGTTTGAACGATGGGTACGCCAGCTGCCTGATACAATTTATCGTATGAAAGGTTTTTTGCGTTTTACTCATACAAGCGGGGTTTACTCTTTTCAGTACGCTTATGGGACACCACTATATATGAAAGAAGAGATGAACGTTCCACTACATTTTGTCATTATCGGTGAACAGCTTGATAAACAAAGACTAAAACAACAACTTGATGACATGCAAAAAGGAGAAGGTTGATTCCCTCTCCTTTTACTTTCGACCAAAGTCCGCTTTAATTTCTCCCCATTGTTCCGTTTCCCACTTTATAATTTCGTTTGTATAATGGTGTGTGCGCAACCACGCTTCGGCGCGTTCAACGAGCTGCCAAACACGTTCCGTTTCAGCAGTACGGGCAAGCGTCGTATTCGCTTTTTTTTCTTTCACCCATTTTATAGCCGTAGCGGAGTCTGAATAAATCGGCCAATTTTTGTTTTGTTTTTGTAGCCACGCTAGTCCATGTACAATGGCTAAAAATTCACCAATGTTGTTCGTACCGATCATCGGTCCAACACGAAAAAACTCTTCCCTTGTTTTCGTATGTACCCCTCGGTATTCCATTGCACCAGGATTGCCGCTACATGCTGCATCTACGCACAAGCTTTCTTCTATATAACTCATTGAACGTTCGACGATCTTATTCTTCTTCGTGCCGCCCATCATTGGACCAGATGCAAATGCTTGCTCCGCTTCTTCTTTCGATAAAAATGAGCGATATTTTGCCCCGGGAATGCCAATGACGTACTGTTTACACTCATCCCAAGATGAAAAAATGCCTGTTTTTGCTCCTTGCCAAACGACATAATACTTTTTCAATATGCCACATCCTCGCAGTTGGAATAAAAAACAAGACGAAGAAAGATTACTAAAGAAGAAACAGAAAGAGGAAGATGGCGGAGGAGGGGGGATTCGAACCCCCGCGGGCTTTGACACCCCTATCGGTTTTCGAGACCGACCCCTTCAGCCGGACTTGGGTACTCCTCCGTACAGTGGGGTGCCAAAAAAATTATAGCGAAAACGTTATATTTCGTCAATTACCTTTTTTGTTTCTCAACGTAATCAACAAGCCCCATTGCGCATACTTGTAAATCAAGTTGAAGTAGTTGATATACATCAGCATCATCTGGTACTTGTTGTTTACGCAAAAAGGTGCGAACGATCTCAAATAAACGATTGAAAACGGCCTCGGTTTTTTCTATAAACGATTGATTGGCTTGTTCACTCACGACTTCATTGCCTACTTGAACAAAAATAGGAAGCCAGTAGTGCAACTGTTCCCAAACCGTTTGCACTTGTTGCGACATGCCAAAATGACCGAAATATATACGCTCTGGACGTAATGCCTTAAATCTTTCAATGGATGCAAGCATCGCCTCGGGATTAAATTGATTTGGTGATGTAGATGGCAAGTATAGCTCTACGTAGTATGAAAGAAGTTGCGGATAAAAAACGCCAGCTGTATCACCTGTAAAAATACCGTTGCTTTTTGGATCATAAATGGAAAAATGGTGATTCGCATGTCCTGGTGTATGCATAAACGTTAGCGTGCGATCTTTTCCAATTTGTAGCGTCTCTCCATCTTCCTTTGCAATTAATCGGTCTTCAGGAATTGGAACGATGGGGTCAAACAATGCGTCAAATTTTTCACCATAAACCGCTTTTGCTCCTTGAATAAGACGAGACGGATCAGCTAAATGGCGCATACCTTTTGGATGGACAAATACGCGAGCATTTGGACAATGCTGCAATAACACACCCGCCCCGCCCGCGTGATCTAAATGAATATGAGTGACGATAATATTTTTCACATCGTGTAAGTTAATGGATAATGCTTCTAACCCTTTAATTAAATGTGGGATCGAGGGGCTTGCGCTCGTTTCAATAATTGTCACTTCTTCCTCTTGAAATACATACGCTCCTGTTCGTTGAGCAGTTTGTAAGTCATATAAATCAATAAGCGAAATACTAAACCCTAAATCAACTGGTTTTGTCATGCGTATTCCCCTTCCTTTGTTTGAATGAGTCGGGTGAAATGATAAACGATTTTTGCTGTCAGTCCCCAAATGACTTTATCCTTGTAATAATAAAAATGTTCTTCAATTTGTCGCGGCCGCCAATTATACTGCCTTCCCCCTGGGATATGTTCGAACGGGAAATGCTCTTCGGGTTTCGGTTCAAGCTGAACGTGATATATGTCTGGCTTTGTTTCAACAAAGAAGGATAGCGGAACGGTAAATACTTCTGCCACTTCTTTTTCATTTATTTTCATGCACGTCATATCTACAAACGCAGCAAACGGATAAATGACCATACCGAAAGGCGACAACATGTAATCAAGCGGGACGATGTGTGTAATATTTTCTTTTTGAATACCTAGCTCTTCACACGTTTCACGAACAGCGGCATCGCTCGGATTTTGATCACATTCGTCTATCTTTCCACCTGGAAAGCAAATTTCCCCCGGTTGACGACGCAAATGTAATGAGCGTACTTCAAATAAAACAAATATATCGTCATTTTGACGGACGAGCGGTAGAAGTACGGCATATTGAGCAAATGTGTCAAAGTCCATGATCGTTGGCGTTCGCTGTTGCAACTTCTCCATCGCGGTATACAACCTTTTTTTCATCAGTAAACATCCCTTTTCGTAAATACATAAAAAGAAATGATAAGCGCTACAAGCGCCCAAATGGCTAGTACAGTCATCGAAAATGAAAGTGTCATTCCATCAATAGGCGGTGCCATGCCGCTAACGTAGCTTGTGAGTCGCAAATTGACCATAAACAAATATTTTGCGGATTCCCACGACGACACCATGCTTGATAAAATCGCTCCAGAAATAAGAGCGGCGAGCATGATTCCCATTACTGCTGCTGTGCTACGCAGCAACACGGAAAGCATAAATGTAAGCGTGCCGACGACGAGTGAAACAAAAAAAGCAAGTCCAAATTCAATAAGTAAGTATTTCCATTGAGGAATGAGGTGAACACCCGTTGTATTTAATTCTTCACCTTGAATCGAAAATCCTGTTAAAAGAGGCAAATTCCATCCGCCATATCCAAATACAATGCCCGAGATGGCATACGATAAAACTGCAACGGAAAACACGATAAAGGATGTAGATAAAATCATAGCGATATATTTGCTCATTAAAATTTTCCATCGTTTCACAGGACGTGTCAACAATAGTTTTATTGTTCCCCCACTTGCTTCTGACGAGACAAGGTCAGCGGCAATGACCATAACAAGAAGCGGCAAAAACAGTTCAATCGAATTTTCGATGAACATGCGCATAAACGTCGGTGCACCAGGTGCCATCGGATTAATGTCATTGTCTAAATAATATTGTTGTTGTTGCAAACGAATTTTAAGAAATTTTTTCCACTCTTCAGAAATTCCTGTCGAATTTAACCGATTTTGTGTATCGATGATTTGTTGTTGTAGTTGTGTGCGCCAATCTGTTGTTCCGATTCGTTCTCGAATCGTTTCGACTTGTTTAAATTGCGCATATGTAAACAAGCTAACGAGAACAGCAACAATTGCTGCGATAATAAACAACCGTTTTTTACGAACGATTTTTAACATTTCATTGTATACGAGATTAATCAATCGTTTCCCCTCCTGTTAATTCGATAAATAAGTCTTCGAGTGTTGGAAGTTTGCGCTCAATACTACTCACACTCACTCCGGCTTCAATTAGGCGGGCATTACAACGGGCGATGACTTCGTTTGATTCGTAAACTGTAACGATGAAGTCATCTTTTTCACCTAGAACGGTTGTTTCGTTTTTTAATATTTGTTTTGCGATATGAATCGGGTGAACATTCCAGTATGTCCGTGCTTGTTCTTTCAATAAATGTTCAACTGTATCAATGCGAATAATTTCCCCTTTAGACATAATCGCAACACGATCACACATGAGTTGTATTTCACTCAATAAATGTGATGAAACGAGAACAGTTAACTGTTCTTGTTCGGCAAGTGTACGAATAAATTGTCTCATTTCGCGAATGCCGACAGGGTCTAGACCGTTCGTTGGCTCATCTAAAATGAGCACGGTAGGTTTTCCAAGTAACGCTTGTGCGATACCGAGACGCTGCCGCATGCCAAGAGAGTATGTTCGAACGAGATCATGAATCCGATTTTGTAAGCCGACGAGCTCAACAACTTCTTGAATGCGTGTTGTAGAAATGGATGGCAACATACGTGCAAAATGCTCAAGATTTTCCCATCCGCTCAAATATGGGTAAAGTTCAGGGTTTTCAACGATACAGCCAATATGTTGAATGGCTTTTGTAAATTGTTTTTGCAAGTCATATCCGCAAACAAAAATCTTCCCGGATGTCGGCTTGATTAATCCGACGAGCATACGAATCGTCGTTGTTTTTCCTGCGCCATTTGGGCCTAAAAAGCCGAACACTTCTCCTTTTTTTAAAGAAAACGAAAGTCCTTTAATAATTTCTTTTTTTCCAATCGTTTTTTTTACGTTTTGTACAACTAACGTTTCTTCCATTATTTCTCTCCTTCCGTTAATGTGATAAGTGCAGCGACGCGTTCACCCATTCGTTTGTATCCCTCTTTATTTGGATGGAATTTATCCGTATATAAATAGTCGTTTACTTGAAGTTCGAACAAATCGTACGTTGGAACACAAATGATGGACTTGTATTGGGCAGCCACTTCGGATGCGGCATAGTTCCAATTTCTAACAATCGCCGACGTTTCTTTTCCGTTGTCTAAATCGTTAAATGGATTGTATAAGGCGATATAAAATACAGGTGCATCTTCGTTCATCTCACGTATAAGCAGGAAAATTGTATTTAGTTGTTCAATAAATTTTTTCTTCTCTTTTTCTATTTGTGTTGTCGACAAATCGCGTAATGCTTCGCCACCGCGAAATAAATCATTTCCTCCAATCGTCATCAAGATGATGTCTGCTTCTATTATTTGACGTTGCACTTCTTTTTGTTTCAACTGTTCAATAAGCTGTGCAGACCGTTGTCCTTTAATTGCTAAATTAGTAAATTGAATTTGTTTGTCTGTTCGTTTTTTAAGTTCATCCATCACATGACCGACATATCCTTTTCCTGTTTCATCTCCAGTTCCACGCGTTAACGAATCGCCGAGAGCGACAATCGAAAGCGCATCTTTTTGTTTTGAGTTTGAATTTGTCGCCTCGATTTGTTTTGTTGATGAAGAAGCTTCATAAAAAAATTGGTCTTGAATAGTAACGATTAAACCGAAAATCCATAACATCGTTGTGGCAACGCAAATGGCGACAACGATTGAAATGATTCGTTTAGGCACGATATCACCCTTTCCTTTTTTCTACCTCTCATCATATACCATTTGTTGTGTAAACACATAATGAAAACATGCAAAAAAGCGAGCTCAATGTGCTCGCTCTTAAAACTTCGTTTGATAATGTTCAATTTCCCAAGTATGAACAGCTGTCCGATAGCTATCCCATTCATTCTTTTTCATCGCGATATATTCGTTAAATACATGATCACCTAGTGTGTGACGGCCGATAAATCCACTTTCTAATTGTTCAATCGCTTTTCCTAAACTGCCTGGGAGGTTTTCAATACCAAGCTCTGCACGACGTTCAGCTGTCATGTGGAAAATGTCTTCATCAATTGGCGCAGGGCAAGTGCTACTTTTTTCTATACCGTCCAGTCCTGCTTCAGCAATGACTGCAAAAGCTAAATACGGGTTTGCGGACGGATCTGGACAACGAAGTTCAACGCGTGTTGCTAATCCACGTTTAGCCGGGATTCGAATTAATGCTGAGCGATTTGACGCCGACCAAGCAATATAGCATGGAGCCTCGTATCCTGGCACAAGACGTTTGTATGAGTTTACAAGTGGATTGGTAATGGCAGCGAAACTTTTTACATGACGTAATAAGCCAGCAATAAACTGATATGCTGTTTCAGATAACTGATTGTCGTCAGTCGGATCAAAGAAAGCATTCTCCCCATCTTTAAATAAAGAAATATTTACGTGCATTCCTGAACCGTTAATACCAAAAATCGGCTTTGGCATAAACGTAGCATGCAATCCGTATTTTCTAGCAACCGTTTTTACAACCCACTTGTACGTTGTTGCATTGTCTGCCGCACCAAGCGCATCAGCGTATTTGAAATTGATTTCATGCTGACCTTCAGCAACTTCGTGGTGTGAAGCTTCAATCGTAAAGCCCATCTCTTTTAATGCACGATAAATGTCTAAGCGGACACGTTCACCGAGATCTTTTGGTGATGGTTCAAAATATCCCCCGTTATCTTGGGGTTCCGTTGTTACATTTCCATTTTCATCTGTTTTAAATAAAAAGAATTCTAATTCAGGTCCGACAGAAATGGTATATCCTTTTTGTTTAGCCCGCTCAACTGTTTTTTTCAATACGTTGCGTGGATCACCTTCAAATAACGTTCCGTCGGGATTGACGACAGAACAGAGAAAACGCGCCTCCGCGTATCCATTCTCTACTGTCCAAGGCAATACAGCGAATGTTTGTAAATCAGGAAGTAAATATAAATCCGAACGATTGATCGGTGAGAATCCTTTAATCGATGATCCGTCGAACATTATTTTTCCTTCTACTACATCATCTAGTTGCTCCGCTGTAACTGTGACATGTTTTAAAATCCCTTCAATATCAACAAACTGCAAATGTAATAGTTCAACATGTTTTTGCTTTATCACTTCTTTAATTTGTTCAATGATTGAAGTGTTTGTTTGTTCAGATACAAGTAATCCACTCATGTTACATTACCTCACATTCTTATGTTTATTTTTATAACATGAGTTTATTATATGGAATCATTTATCGTTTTTCAATAGTTTTTTATCAAATTTTCTGTATTTTTCACTAGCATTGCAGTAATTAAATCTGATGATTCAAAATACTAAGAATGTTCAATTTTTTATTGATTTCGAAACAAAAAAATCCTTTACAATGGAAGTACAGGTGGTTCCTGTCCAAATCCAATCGTAAAGGATAACTGTTATGGACAAGAATACACTAATTTCATCATTTGGTAAATGGGTTTCACCCATAAATATTCAAAAACTTAGCGAACAAGTCAAAGAATTGAAACAGGACTATTACACAAAAAAGCTGACAACAGAAGCCTATATTAAATTTTTATTGGTAGCCCAACTGCTCGAATTTAAGAGCTTAGAGGAAATGAG
>NZ_FOJQ01000093.1 GCF_900111795.1 Anoxybacillus pushchinoensis
ACAGGTTTCGAGAAATAAAGGGCCAACCCCAACATCGTGAAAAACTTGTGAATTCCTTGATGATGTGCTAATCTATTCATGAGACATGAACCTCCTTGTGAATAGTTTTGGTGACACATCTATTCTAATCAAGGAATCGGGTTCATGTCTTCTTTTTTGTTTGGTTGTAAATTTATGTTAGTAAATTTGCTCATCTACAGTAAAAGATCTAAATCGTTTTGAATAAATTCGTTTATGCCAATCCACTCTATTTTCATTTCGTTTGGTTTTGCAACGTTTAAAAAGTCTGTAATAATATCGTTTGCTCGATCGAGTTCGGGAATTAACAGTTGTTCGATGAGTGTGACAATATGTTCAGGTAGTTGCTCTTTCAAAAACTGTAAATATCCTCTTACGGTAGTTAACGGATTTCGAATTTCATGCGCAATCCCGGCAGCAATTCGCCCAGCGATCGCTAATTTTTCAGCTTCTTTCATTTGATTAAGCGATTGAAACATACTAATGACGCGTTTAATTGATCCATCTTCATTGTATAAAATACGTGTATTAATAATGCCATAGTACCGATCAAGCACTTCACAATTGTAAAGCGGTTGTTTTGTCCGCAGTGTTTTTAGCGTCATAATCTGTTCGTCAGGAATGTTTAACAACTCCCGAATATGTTTTCCAATGATTTCATCCCGATTGACGCCAATGTCGTTCGCTGCCTGTAAGTTACATAATGTAATGATTCCGTTCGCATCAACAAAAACGATATGATGGGAAACAAGATCAAAAATAGGCGCTAAAAATTGTTCAACTTGTTCAAATGGATAATCTTTTTGTAAATTCATTTTCCATTGTATTATTGGTTTTTGTCGCTCATTTTTTTTTATTCTTTCGACGATCGGAGTAGATATATCATTTTCCTTTTTCAACATCTTTCCTATTTCGTGATCGACGTACGAAAATGGGAAAGGAATGTGTTCGATAAAACGTTTATATAATTTCACTTCTTCTTCAAGATCGTTTATTTTTCGTTTTAATTGCTCATGAGTTTCCATCGTTCTAACCCCTTGTTTCACTATTTCTATGTTGAAGTTTATCGTAAAACAAATAAATCAGCTAGTATGTATTTTATTTTTTTATAAAACTATGTTCTAAATGAAAAAATGTAATAAACACAAATACGAGTGAATAAACTGGAAAGGAAAAGTTAGAAAGGGGGAGGAAAATGACACCGCAATTTATGGCTTTCATCGACCCTTATGTTTATCAAACGTTACAAACGATTAAAGGAAGGGAAGTAGTAATCGAAACGGTGCGTGGAAATATACAAGGCATAATTCAAGATGTAAAACCAGATCACATTGTATTAAAAAGTAGCGATACCCTCTTTTTTGTTCGCATTCAGCAAATCACTTGGATTATGCCAAAATAAGAGGGGGAGTACAATGTTTACAAGAGTGAACAAACTGCAGATTGAATTGCCGAAATCTACGTATGCGGATGCAAATGCCGCCGCAGCAGTACAAGAGTTGCTCGGCGGAAGATTCGGGGAAATGTCAACGTTAAATAATTATTTGTTTCAGTCGTTCAACTTTCGTGAAAAGAAAAAATTAAAACCTTTTTATGATTTAGTTGCAAGTATTACAGCAGAGGAATTAGGTCATGTCGAACTCGTTACAACGGCGATTAATCTATGTTTGACGGGAACAACGTTTGAAGGGGATCCGGATGTTACTCCGATGCAAAGTGGGGTAGATAAACGAAATACGTACCATTTTATCGCGACAGCACAAACCGCTTTACCAGGGGATTCAATGGGAAAATCGTGGTCAGGGGATTACGTCTTCAACAGCGGGAACTTAGTTTTAGATTTGCTACACAATTTTTTCTTAGAATGTGGTGCTCGTACACATAAAATGAGAGTATATGAGATGACCGATCATCCTGTCGCAAGAGAAATGATTGGTTATTTACTTGTGCGTGGAGGAGTGCACATTACCGCTTATGCGAAAGCACTTCAAATTGTCACAGGTGTTGATGTGACAAAAATGTTGCCAATTCCTAACTTAAGCAATGATAAATTTGATGTAGCACGTAAATACGAACAGCAAGGATGGCATCGGAAGTTGTACACATTTAGTGAACATGATTATCAGGACGTAAAGCAAATTTGGAAAGGAACGCATCCGCTTGATGGGGGACAGCTCGAAGTGATTCAAGGAACACCAGAGGGAGCGCCGATCCCCGATTTGGAATCGGTCGAGGAAACATTTGCCCCAGGAATTTCATACGAGGATTTTCTCGAAATTGCAAGACGTCTTCAACAATCAGCGGGGTTGTGAGCTGTGCAATATGCATAGCTCTTTTTTTTATCCTAAATTTAAATAATAGAACTATGTTCTAAATAATCAATTAAAAATCAAAGAAAGAGAATAGGCAATTGCTTGTTTATGATCAAATAACATATAATGAAAAAGATGCAAAGGAGGATGAGATGAATTGATCACGCTACAACACATATACGAAGCGCAACAACGAATGAAAACAGTTGTTCACAAAACTCCTCTTGAATTTTCACAAACGTTTAGTCGACTATCAAATAATCGAGTGTACATGAAATTAGAAAACTTACAGAAAACAGGTTCATTTAAAGTTCGAGGATCGTACAATAAAATCATTTCATTGAGCGAAGAAGAGAAAAGGCGTGGGGTAATTGCAGCTTCAGCGGGCAATCATGCACAAGGGGTAGCTTATTCTAGCAGCATGATCGGAATACCATGTACCATTGTCATGCCGAAGGGTGCGCCATTAAGTAAAATTCAAGCGACACAAAGTTATGGCGCAAACGTTATTCTACACGGTGATGTATTTGACGAATCGTTAGAATATGCTCGAAAGCTTCAGCAAGAAACAGGTGCAACATTCGTTCATCCTTTTGATGACCCAGCCGTTATTGCTGGACAAGGTACAATTGGTTTAGAATTATTTGACCAGCTTGACCATATTGATGCAGTCGTTTGCCCTGTTGGTGGTGGTGGGTTGCTTGCAGGATTAGCTATTGCTATGAAACAAAAAAATCCTACTATCCGCATATATGGCGTTGAATCTGCTGCTTGTGCAAGCACCACAGCGGCTAAACAATATAATCAACCCGTTATGATTACTCCATCAAATACAATTGCAGACGGGATCGCTGTTAAACGAATTGGAGATTTAACGTTCTCATACATACAAAAATATGTGGATGATATTGTTTGTGTGGAAGAAACAGATATTTCACGAACAATGCTATATTTACTCGAGCGAAATAAATTGCTCGTTGAAGGATCAGCGGCTTGTTCATTAGCTGCTTTATTGTACAAAAAAATTCCGCTTGAAGGGAAAAACATTGTAGCCATTTTAAGCGGGGGGAATGTCGATGTAACGCTCATTTCACGCATTATCGAACGGGGACTTGTTGAATCTGGACGCTTTGTTACATTTTCAACAGTCATTTCAGACAAACCTGGTCAATTAAATAGGTTGCTTCGAATTATTGCTGATCTAGAAGCTAATGTAATGTCCATTGACCATCAGCGGATGGGCACGAACGTTCTCCCGGGTCAAGCCGAAATTCACTTCTCGCTTGAAACAAAAAATAGCGATCATATTTATCAAATTCAACGAGTTCTCACCGAGTCTGGGTATACAATTCGCCGTCTTGATTAAAAGGTAGTTTTTTGTATGAAATAATGCTTTTAAACGTATACATTTTCTACTATTATTAAATTAAATACACGTTTGATGTTAAAGGTGGGGAGAGAAAATGAAACGAATGGAGTTTTTTATCGTTCCACATCCGAGGGGAACTGTACGAGTAGATGTATACAAAAAAAATGGAACGTATGAAGCGCACGCCAAATTTAAGGATGTGGCCACCGCGCAGGCAAGCGGGAACGATAAACATTTTGCAGTATTGCAAGCACTACATGAACTCGCTAAATTTTTAAATAAATATAAAGGTTCTTGAAGGAGGAATCGCTCATGATTCATTTGAGCTGGCATGAACGTCCAACGATAAAAACAGTTGTATGTAATCATACGAACGCGGAAAAGTACATTGTTCACAATGTATTAACTCCAGGTAAAGAATATGAAGTAAAAAACGAAACAGACGATTTTTATTTCATTGTTGATAACCGTGGAAAAGTTGGCGGATACTATAAGCACTATTTTACAGAAAAAGCGGTATAGCACCGCTTTTTTTCATTTTTAACACAGCTGTTGATAAGGTCGCCCACGAACGTTATATGAAAAAGAAACAGATGATGCAAAACAAGGAAGATGGACATGGTCATGGTCATAACGACAATATGCAACAAGATAGTCATCAAAATGGACATAGCCATAAATAAAAAAGCTTGCCATTTTGGCGGCTTTTTTATTTTTTTGTAAATATTTACATAAACCGTATTATGTAATATAATACAGATATAACGGTTAGTACAGGAAAGGAAGGGGAGCGTCATGTCTTATTCCCTCGCTAGCTTTTTTACTACCAACCATCCTAGTTAGCGCCCACTCAGATCACTATAACCTTAATGGATATGCTGGGGCACAAAATCTTAAGTATTGGCGTGATGCTAGCGTTTCCAGTACAGGTTATCATAACCGTGCAGACACCGCATATGCAACTTGGAATAACATTTCTTCAAAGGTTGCTATTTCACAAGTCACTTCTGAACCTACATATTATAGCATTAAGGAAATATTACGAATCATTAGCATTGCATAAATATAGTTAGAATTTTCTGTTAATTATTTTTTGTGAATTTGTGCCAAAAAGACAAAACCTAAAGAAAGGCGGCACTGCCCATTTGGTAAATATATACAGTTAAATCAGAGCGACAACGACAAAAGGGAGATTATGGACTGGCTCGCCCATCAAATTTTCGCAACCAAACATAAGCTGGTTTCCACAGAGCTCTCTTTAACCAACGAGTAATTCGAAGTAGGGATTTCTTACTTTTCATCTCCAATTGAATGAGAACATGTAAGCAATACGTGATAAGGGCTAAGAAAATTTGATTTTGAATAGCTGTTTCACTCATTCCATAAAAGT
>NZ_FOJQ01000002.1:0-13175 GCF_900111795.1 Anoxybacillus pushchinoensis
TAATTATATACAAATCTTACACAACCAAATGTTTTAGCTAATTGTATTTTTTGTTCTTCATTAGGATATAAGCGATATTTGTATGCCCTTAACATAGATAAACTCACCTACCTTTCCTTTTGGGAGTTAATATAATTTCTTATTTGTTCTTCTATATGTTCACTAACTGTTGCGACAAAATAAGATGGATTCCAAAGATGTCCTCCCCAAAGTTGTTTCTTTAACTCTGGGTATTGTTTAAATAACAACCTCGCACTTACACCTTTTAATGCCTTAATCATATCTGGTATATAATGCTGCGGACTACATTCTATGAGTAAGTGTATGTGGTCTAAATCTCCATTGATTTCTTGTATCACAAACCCATTTTCTGCAGCAATCTTGTGCAATATGTCCACCAAACACTGTTCTATTTTGCCAGTTAATATTTTGCGTCTATATTTCACACACCATACGATATGGTATTGAATAGAATAGACATAACCTCGTCCGTAGTGTATTTGTGCCATATATTATCACCTAATTGCAGGGTAACATGTGCATGAGCAAAAATCAAGTTTTTATCTGGTTTTATAGCCACATGATAAATAACATATGTTATGCGTCCTTACTCATGACTAAGGTCACGAGAATGCAGACGCATATTTTCTTCAAAATTTTGAAGCGACGAGCGAAACGTCTTGAATGCGTACCCCTTGATAATAATATTTGACAATCTCTTTATACGTTTTTCCTTGTTTCGCTAAAAAGTTCGCACCGTATTGACTCATCCCGACTCCGTGCCCATATCCTTTCGTCGTAATGACGATGTTGTTTCCTTGCCTTGTCCACGTAAAGTCCGTCGATTTTAGCTGCAGCTTTTCGCGCACTTCACGGCCGGTCAACTGCTTGCCATTGATGTCGACAAGAGCTACTCGCTTGCCTGGCGTGCGCGCAATCACTTTGCCGACAGAGCCGTCTTTCGGCAACGTCACACCGAGCCGCTGTTCAAATTCGCGAACAGAGAGCGTCACTTGTTCGTAAAACTTCGGCGAACGCTCATCCCACGGGCTTTCGACGCTCGTTAAGTACGGGAAGGCGTTTTGCCAATACGCCTCTGAGTTTTCTGTATAGCCGTTGCTCGTTGAGAAAAATGCCGCTTCGATCGGCTCGTTGTTGTACGTTAAAATTTGCCCTCTCGTCGCCTCGACCGCTTCTTTAATTTTTTTTATTTTCCACTCGTAGCTGATGCCCCAACGCTCTTTTAATTGCTCGTCGTTATAATATACTTGATGCATGACCGTATCGGTAACGTTCGCACCGTCTGGCAGTTGAATCGGCTTGTTATATATAAGCTGTTTGACGATGTACGTTCTTGCGGCAAGCGCTTGTGCTTTTAGCGCTTCCATTTCAAATTCCGCGGGCATTTCTGCCGCTACAACGCCGATGACATATTGTTCAAGCGGAAGGCGCTCGACTTTCTTTTCTTTACTTCGGTATACGGCCACTTCAACGGTCGGTTCATCGCGCGCGTAAGTCGGCATCGGCTGGTCAGGAAGGTTCGCTTCTTGTTTTTCACCAAATGCTAAAACGACTAACGCTGGAATAAGTAAAATAAGTGTAAATAATGCTGTTGTTGCAATGATCCATTGTCGCAATCCAATCCCCCCTTTGTCATTATTACACTTTATGCCGGGGGACAAGCATATATGCAAAAACGACCATTAGCTTTTCGCAAACGGCCGTTTTTTTACATTATCCGACATCCGTCATTTGTCGTTGCACTGTGTCGATATCTTCGCGTACTCGTTCAATATCCGCCCCTAACGCAGCTAATTTTTCATGAAAACGAACGTAACCGCGATCTAAATGTTTCAGTTCGGTTACGCGCGTATACCCTTCCGCCGCAAGTCCAGCTAAAATGAGCGCGGCAGCAGCGCGCAAATCAGTTGCGGCAACTTCTGCACCTTGCAAGTTGCATGGGCCGTTAATAATAACGGAACGTCCTTCAATTTTCATATCTGCATTCATACGGCGAAATTCTTCCACGTGCATAAAGCGGTTTTCAAATACCGTTTCTGTTACCATGCTTGTGCCTTCTGCTTTCATCAATAGCGCCATCATTTGTGATTGCATATCTGTTGGAAAGCCGGGATGCGGCATCGTTTTGACGTCTACCGCTTTTAATTTGTCTGGCGCAATGACGCGCAAACCGCTATCTTCTTCAACGATCGTGACACCCATTTCCTCAAGTTTTGCGATTAACGACGTTAAATGTTCAGGCACCGCACCTTGTACAAGGACGTTTCCGCCTGTAATGGCAGCGGCAATCATAAATGTTCCTGCTTCAATGCGATCAGGAATAACCGCATGCTCTGCACCATATAATGTAGTGACACCGTCAATACGAATCGTGCCTGTTCCAGCACCGCGCACTTTCGCACCCATCGCGTTTAAAAAGTTAGCTAAGTCGACAATTTCAGGCTCTTTTGCGCAGTTTTCGATGACGGTCGTGCCTTCTGCCAAAACGGCAGCCATCATAATATTTTCTGTCGCTCCTACACTTGGGAAGTCTAAATAAATTTTTGCACCGCGCAATTTTCCATTCACTTCTGCGTCGATAAAACCGTTGCCGATTTTCACCGTTGCACCCATCGCTTCAAATCCCTTTAAATGTTGGTCAATCGGTCGTGAGCCGATCGCACAGCCACCCGGTAGCGCCACGCGCGCGCGTCCTTTACGCGCAAGCAACGGTCCCATCACTAATACAGATGCTCGCATTTTTCGTACATATTCAAATGGAGCTTCAATCGTTAGCTCTCCAGATGCATCCACGACAATGTTGTTGTTACCAACCGTTACGTCCGCTTGTAAATGACGCAACACTTCACTAATCGTATATACATCGGAGAGTTCAGGTACATCGTAAATGACGCTCTTTCCTTCACTCGCTAATAATGTTGCGGCGATGACAGGCAACACAGCATTTTTCGCACCTTCCACTTTTACTGTGCCGCTCAACCGCTTCCCGCCGCGGACGATGATTTTTTCCAAGGCATTCCCCTCCGCGTCCAAAGTCTCTATATTAATATTCAGCTGTAATGATTGGGGTGCCAATGACAACGGTCGTTCGCGCGCCCAATCCGTCTTGTCGTAACGCCAGTTGAAGATTCATTTGTTGTTGTCCGACAGAAAGTGACGTCTTCCACTGCTCAGTATATGCTGAGAGGGAGACAAATGTCTCTTCACGCAATGATTCAATCGGTTGCGCTTGAAACGAAGAAAGCAAGCGAACCGCCTTGTCAAACAAAACACTTTTCATCTTACCATCGAATTCCCCTGTAATACAAGTGAAAAATGTAGGTTTTACGAATAATTTTGTCGTTTGTCGGACGAGCGTGCGTTCGATTTGTTTATTCCACGTTGAACCGGTTGCTTCGTATAAAACAAGGACTGTTGGATGATGAGCGACCGTGATAAGTTGAATCGTTTCAACATAAGCGGAGGTTTCACGTTTGCCAACCATCTTGTGCGGTTCAACCGTCCAACGAAAAGAGGACCATGTTCTCACGTATTGTTGGATCCATGTGTGAGGGTCTGTCGTAAGCACTTGCTCTTTGGCGTAGACGTTCCATCGTTTGAGGTAAATATGATGAGCGTCAAATACGCCGAGCATGTCGTTTATTTTCGTTATTTCTCTTTCGACACGTTCACCATCATACATCCGATAACCACTAAATAACAAACAAAAAATAACGAGTGCCAACCATCTTTTTCTCATCTTTTTTCCCCTTCCTCTCCTTAGCTTTATTGTTGCCAGATCGGAAGGGAACATACGTGAAAAAAATCGACAACGCTCGCGTTTAAAGTAAAAATGGCAACTGACGCGACCAGCGTAAATAATCTAAAAAGAAGTTGCTCACTAATGAGCCAATGGCAATCGTAATTAAAATGTAAAAGACGCGCGCTTGAATGATACGATTTGGTTTGAAAATGACTTCAAGTCGAACCGCTTGTAACGTCCACCACGTCACCGTAATAAAAAATAAATGAGAAAGTAAACTAATTAACGCCTCTTGTCCGAATACTTCCACGCTTATTCCTCCTTTCACAAAAGAAAATGGAAGGGTAAACCCCTTCCATTATACGTCTTATTGAAGAAAATCGCTAAAATGTTGAAACGGCGCAAGAAAATCGTAAGCGATGTTTGGAAACACCCCTAAAGCGACGGTGCCGATGATACAAACAACGACAACCGTAACAACCCCAGGTGGCCACTCTAATCGGTGCGTATGTTCGACTGGTCGGAAAAACATTTGGACGAAAATCCCAAAGTAATATACGTAAGAGATGACCGTCGTGATCACCATAATCGACGCAAGCACATAATGAGCAGGCTCGACGATAAACGCTCCGAGGAAAATATTCATTTTCCCGATAAATCCAGCTGTTCCTGGAATGCCCGCAAGCGATAACAAAAAGATCGTCATCGCAATGGCCATAAGCGGCGAGCGGCGATATAAGCCGGCGAAGACGCTTATATCTTCATCGTCGTGATGTTTGGAAACGACTTGTAAAATGGCAAATGCTCCGATCGTCATAAACAAATACGCCAATAAGTAAAACCAAATCGCTTCAAACATAAACATCGATAAGCTTGCAAAAGCGACTAATACGTACCCGGCATGCGCCACGCTTGAATATGCAAGCATGCGCTTGACGTTGCGCTGGCGAAGCGCAATCGTATTGCCGATAATCATCGTTGCTCCTGCTAAAAAAGCGATGTACGGCGCAAGCGTCATCAACATGGAAGCAGAACTTCCGGCTGGCGTTTGCGCAAATACAGAGACGATGAGGCGCAAGACGATGATAAATCCTGCCGTTTTCGACACGACGCTTAAAAAGGAGACAACTGGCGTCGTTGCGCCTTGGTATACGTCTGGCGCCCACATATGAAACGGAGCAGCCGCCAGTTTGAACGACAAACCGATAAACGTAAGCAAAAAGGCAACCGATAAAATGTATTGATGGTTTTCATCGTACGTGCTTGCGAGTTGCTGGGCAATTTCTTTTATATTTGTCGATCCGGTAAAGCCAAATATGTAGCTCATTCCGAACAACGTAATGGCTGTTGCGATGCTTCCTGTAATGACGTATTTTAGCGCAGCTTCATTCGCTAACGTATGTTTTTTCCGAATCGCAACAAGAATATAAGAAGAAATGGACAACAGTTCAAGACCGACAAAGAGCGTAATAAGATCACCGCTCGACGCCATCATCATCGCGCCGAGGAGCGCTGTTAAAAATAAGTAGTAAAATTCACCGCGGTAGGCGATGCGCTCATTCGGTTCGTAATGAATCGCAAGAAGTAACACGAGCGCACTACCGATGAGCAATAACGCTTTAAACGATTTCGCAAACGAATCAAGGCGAAACGTATCATCTAAAATAGATGTGACACCAGTCGTCCATAATCCAAGCAACGATACGAACGAAACGGCGACGCCAACGAAAGCGAACAGCCCAAGCAGGCGCCGGTTGCGATCTTCGGGCATAAATAGGTCGATGAGCGAGAGCGCAACCGCCACGCCGAGAATGATAAATTCCGGCATCATGACGCCCCATTGATAACTAAGTAATGTTTCGAAATCCATCTCATCAACCCCCTAACCCGTTCATCATCGTTTCAATCGTCGTCTGCAGCGGCATCGCCAACACGTTCGGATATACCCCAATAATAACAATAAACAACAGTAAACTAATGGCTGGCACCCATTCGATACCACGTAAATCGTGAACGTTTGTGACTGTTGTTTGCCCGAATGTTATGCGAAGCACCGCCCGCAACAAGTACACTGCTGTCATAATAATGCCGAGCGTACCGATCGCAGCGAGCCAAGGCTCGGCTCGAAACGCACCAACAAACGCCATAAACTCGCTAATAAATCCTGACGTCCCCGGCAAGCCGAGCGAAGCCATCGCTCCAGCAAGAATAAATCCTGATGCATACGGCATCGTTTTTGCCATTCCACCTAAACGGGCGAGCGTCGTCGTGCGCGTCCGCTCGTACATGACCCCGACGAAGAAGAATAAGAACGCCGCGATAAATCCGTGTGACACCGCTTGGAAAATCGCCCCTTGCATTCCCGCTTCGTTAAGAGATCCAAGACCGATCAATACAATGCCCATATGCGATACACTTGAGTAAGCGAGCACCATTTTAAAATCGGTTTGTCTAAACGCTAAAAACGCACCGTACAATAAATTTACAACTCCTAAAACGATGAGCCATGTCGAAAATTGCTGGAATTGCCCGGGAAATAATCCGAGGGCGATACGAACGAGACCAAAAGCACCAATTTTTAACAAAACCCCTGCGTGCAGCATGACGACAGACGGCGGCGCTTGTACGTGCACGCGCAACATCCATCGATGGAGCGGCACGATCGGCAATTTTACCCCAAATGCAACAAGCAAGGCGATAAACAATCCGTAACGAAGATCGTCGGAAATTGGCGAAATGGTTTGCATTTGCGCAATCGGGTCCGTCAATATGTGGCGCAACTCCGCGATATTCGCTGTGCCGGTGCGGGCGAACAAAATAGCGATCACAATTAACAAAACAGCTGAACCGAGCCCGTTATAAATTAAATAACTATACGCTGCTTTTTCTTTTTCGAAATAGCCCCATTTTCCGATTAAGAAAAACATCGGAATGAGCGTCAATTCGAGAAAGATGAAAAAGAGAACGAGGTTGCTTGCCGCAAAAACGCCAAGCATGCCGATTTCAAGCAATAAAAACAGTTGAAAATAGCCTTTCCATTCTTTTTGAATGGATACGGAAGCAAGCGCAGCGAGCGTTGCTAAAATAGTTGTTAGCACGATCATGACGAGCGCAAAACCGTCGACGTGCAGTTCGTACGCGACCGTAAAATCCGTTTCCCTTAAAAACGGAAAATCGCCAAATCGAATCCATGAACGCTTTTCTGTCAGCTGGCTTATATCATACCCGTTTTGATATTGCCAAAAAGCAAACAACGATAAACATAACGATGGCAACGTCGCCAACACACCGAGCCATTTAATCGCTTTTTCTTGCTCTTTCGAAATCAAGGAAAGAACGAGTATACCTAAAAGCGGGGAGAAAATTAAGAGCGATAAAAAGTATGGCTGCATTATAAATACCCCCCTGTCACCGCAAAAATGACGACGAGAATTGCTAAAGCAACGATCGTCACTGTGCCATACATTTGTACTTGACCGTTTTGTAGACGCGAACCGATTCGTCCGATGCCGCGCGTAGCTGCTGCAAGCGACCGAGCTATTCCTTCGACGAGGAAACGATCGATGTATTCAAACAACAAGCTGATGAATGCGGTCGCGCGCATGACAGTCAGTCCGTAAAACTCGTCGACGTAATATTTATTCATAAGCACGTTGTACGTCATCGGAAAACGCGACGATAGCCAGTCGCGAGCGATCGCCTGTTTGCCATATATGAGCCATGCGAGCGCAATGCCGCATAATGAAACGATTGTCGCAACAATCATAATCCAGCTCGGTCCTTCCGCATGTGCATGCCAGTTCGTTCCTTCCGTCAACCATTCGCCTAAAAACGCTCCCCACGGTGTTTGGACGTAGCCAGAAACGACAGCAAGCACGCCGAGCACAATCATCGGAAGCACCATAACCATTGGCGATTCGTGAACGTCGTGGACGTTCGTTCGCGCTTCCCCTGCAAATACAAGGAAAAATAAGCGGAACATATAAAACGCTGTGAAAAAGGCAGCGATAACAGCGACGATAAATAAGCCGACGTGCCCGTGCGTCCACGCGGCAAGTAAAATTTCGTCTTTGCTGAAAAAGCCTGAGAACAACGGAAACCCGCTAATCGCTAACGTTCCGATTAAAAAGAGCGGAGCGGTCCATTTCATCTTTTTCCATAATCCGCCCATTTGTTCAATGTTTTGCGTATGCACCGCATGAATGACGCTACCTGCCGCTAAAAAGAGGAGCGCTTTAAAAAATGCATGCGTCATCAAATGAAAGATGCCTGCGACATATCCAGCTGAACCGAGCGCCAACATCATGTAGCCAAGCTGGCTGACTGTGGAATACGCGAGCACACGTTTAATGTCTGTTTGTACTAAGCCGATGGAAGCTGCAAAAATAGCGGTAAATCCACCGACGTAAGCAACGGTCATCATCGCCGTCTCGCTCGCTTCATAAAGCGGGAACAACGTCGCCACTAAATATACCCCAGCCGCAACCATTGTCGCCGCGTGAATTAATGCGGATACAGGCGTTGGACCTTCCATCGCATCCGGAAGCCACGTATGAAGCGGAAATTGACCTGATTTTCCGACGGCGCCAACGAAAATAAGAATGGCGCTTAACGTGATGATTGTAGTCGATATATTTCCGTTTTGTAACGCGGCAAAAATGGCTTCATATTCAAAGCTTCCTACTTCAAGGAACAATAAAATCATGCCGATCAGCAAGCCGACATCCCCGATGCGCGTCATAATAAACGCTTTTTTCGCTGCAGCTTTTGCTTCTTCTTTGTAAAAATAAAATCCGATCAATAAGAACGAGCCGAGACCGACAAGCTCCCAAAACATGTACGTTTGCAATAAGTTAGGCGATATGACGAGCCCAAGCATCGCAAAAGTAAATAAGCCTAAATATGCATAAAACACCGGAAAGCGCTCATCACCATGCATATACCCTTTCGCATACGTATGTACGAGAAAACTAACAAGCGACACAACAACGAGCATAAGTGCGTTTAACGCATTCACTTCAAAACCGACCGTCAATTGTACATTCCCGATCGTAAGCCATGTGTATGCTTGTTTGTATGTTGGCGCCGTCCATCGCTCATACAACACTCCGAGCGCATATATGAGCGAAATAAACGTCAACAACATCCCTACATACGCGCTTCGTTCTTTTAACTGCTTACCGACGACAAGCAGCACAACAAACGATACGAACGGAAAAAGCGGTATGAGCCATGCGTTTTCCATCATCGTTCAATCATCCCCTTTTTCAGGTGCGTTTATATATTAACCCCTTTGTTTCCCATCCTTTATCGTTTCATCGTATCGACTTCATCAATATGAATCGTTTTACGGTTGCGGTATAGCGCAATTAAAATCGCTAAACCGACCGCTACTTCTGCAGCGGCAACGGTAATTGTAAACAGCGAAAACAGTTGCCCTGTAATGCCCGGATTCACCCCATATTTACTAAACGCCACTAAGTTTACGTTGACCGCATTTAACATGAGCTCAATACAAATGAGGACGATCACCGTATTTCGTTTTGTTAACGCTCCGTACAGCCCGATGCAAAATAATAAAAGCGCAAATACGAGATAGGCGGATAACGGTACGCTCATTCTCCCTCCTCCTTATCATCTTTTTTTGCTAAAATGACGGCGCCAATGAGAGCAACGAGCAATAATACAGATGTTAGTTCAAACGGAATGACGTATTTAGAATAAAGGGCGATCCCGATTTGTTCCGTATTGTTTTCATGAAGTCCGACCGCTTCCGTACCGAAATCAAGCGTGCGAATGCCGATGTACATAACCGCACCGAATGCTACCGTACCGAGCAACGCGAGCGCTTTACGAAGCGGGCTTCCTGTCGATTGTCCGTCATCTTGGTGGCGCGTCAACATAATGCCAAATAACATAATGATCGTAATTGCTCCGGAGTAAATGAGCACTTGAACAGCTGCGACAAATTCAGCTGATAAAAGTACGTAAATGCCGGCGATGCTGACGAACGTAAAGACGAGCGCGACGACCATATGGACGACTTTGTTTAAATTTAACATAAATATGCCGCCGCCTAGCGCAATGAGCGCAAGAACGAAAAATGCGAGATATTGTCCGCTCATGGTTTATTCACCTTCCGCACGTTCGTATCGTTTTCGTCAAGCCACGTTAAATCTTTAAATAATTCATCGCGGCTATATTCCGCTAATTCAAAGTTGTTCGTCATGACAATCGCCTCGGTCGGACATACTTCTGTACATAAATCGCATAAAATGCAAATTTCAAAATTAATGTCATACGTATCAATAATTTTTCCTTTTTTCGTCGGGTCCGGATGCTTTTTGCCCGTCAGCTGAATACAGTCGGTCGGGCAAATGTTTGCACACTGATTGCAAACGATACATTTTTCCGGATAAAACTTTTGAATGCCGCGAAAGCGATCCGGAAGCGGAAGCGGTTCATTCGGATAATCGTACGTCACTTTTTCTTTTGTTAAGTTTTTCAGCGTATACGCTAATCCTTTCATTAAACCGAGCATTTCTGCCCACCCACCTTTTTATTTAAAAAAATAGTTGTTTCACAAGCGCTGTTACAAAAATGTTGACGAGTGCAACAGGCAATAACACTTTCCAGCCAAACTCCATCAATTGATCGGCCCGCACACGCGGAAACGTAATGCGAAACCAAATGAATAAAAAGACGACAAGACTAAACTTTAAGGCAAACCAAACGGCACCTGGAATGAAGTCAAGAAACGGAAGCGGATGCCATCCTCCTAAGAAAAGAACAGTTGTTAAAGCTGCCATCGCAAAAAAGTACACGTACTCTGCAAGCATGAAAAACGCCCAACGGAAGCCAGAATATTCTACGTGGAATCCTGCAACAAGCTCCGATTCTGCTTCTGGCAAGTCAAATGGCGTCCGGTTTAACTCTGCCACAGCGGCGATGAGGAAAACGAGAAATCCGATCGGCTGCGCGATAATAAACCAAACATCTTTTTGCGCCTCAACAATGTCGTTTAAGTTTAAACTTCCCGCCAACAAAATGACACCGATGACCGACATGACGAGAGGCACTTCGTATGAAATCATTTGCGCAGCTGCGCGCATGCCTCCAAGTAGTGCATATTTGTTGTTGGACGCCCATGCACCTGTCACAACGCCAACCGTCGTTAATCCTGATACCGCGATGTAATACAACAAGCCAACGCCAATATCGGCAAATTGCAACGCATCAGTAAACGGCAACGCTGCAAGTACCATAAAGGCAGGGGCAAACGCGATAACCGGCGCTAAAATGAACAATGGCCGATCGGCTGCCTTCGGGATCGTATCTTCTTTCAACAATAGTTTTAATACGTCTGCAACCGTCTGCAATAACCCCCAGCGACCTCCCACTTGGTTCGGACCGATTCGTCCTTGCATAAATCCCATTACTTTTCTCTCCGCTAAAATGCCGTACGTAACAAACCCTAATACAAAGAGCAACAATCCAACACCAATCGCAAAAAATATCGCAACATTCGTCCAGCTCGGCGTCGACTGTAAAAGTTGTTCCATCATCATCCATCGACCTCCCCAAGCACGATATCAATCGCGCCAAGTATCGCAATTAAATTTGCGATATTTTCCCCTTTTAATAGTTTCGGAAGGATTTGCAAATTATAAAATGACGGTCGACGGAATTTTAAGCGGTACGGCTCTTTTTTCCCGTCGCTCGCAATGTAGCACCCAATTTCTCCGCGCGGCGACTCGATGCGGACGTATGCTTCTCCCGGTGGCGCTTTAATGATTTTTGGCACCTTCGCCATAATGTTGCCTTCATGTGGGAATTGTTCGCACGCTTGTTCAATAATGCGAAGCGATTGTTCAATTTCAGCAAGACGGCATTCATAACGGGCGAAGCAATCACCTTCCGTACGAACAGGCACGTCAAAATCAAATCGGTCGTAAATAGAATACGGCTCATCTTTTCGTAAATCCCATTTTACACCTGTACAACGCAAATTGACCCCACTTAATGAATATGCTAACGCTTCTTCTTTCGTATACTTTCCGACTCCGATGACGCGATTGCGGAAAATTTCGTTTCCTGTAACGAGTTCATGATATCCTTCCAACTGTTTGCGCATATACGGAACAAACTGCTTCACTTTATCGATCCATCCGTCTGGCGCATCCCATTTCACACCGCCAACACGCATGTAGTTAAACGTTAATCGCGCCCCTGACAATTCATTTAGTAGATTAATAATCATTTCTCGCTCGCGAAACGCATATAAAAACGGACTGACCGCACCAATGTCAAGCAAATACGTCCCCCACCAAACGAGGTGGCTCGCAATGCGGCCGAGTTCCATCGCAAGCACACGCAAATATTCGGCCCGCTCCGGCACTTCAATGCCCATCATTGTTTCTACCGCATGGCAAATAACGTAGTTGTTCGTCATCGCTGATAAATAGTCCATGCGGTCAGTGTACGGAATGATTTGTGTATATTGTAATTTTTCAGCGATTTTTTCGGTGCCGCGGTGAAGATAACCGATGACAGGAGTCGCTTCTTTAATAATTTCCCCATCGATTTTTAGCACGAGACGAAACACGCCGTGTGTGCTCGGATGTTGCGGTCCGACGTTTAAAAGCATCTCCTCTGTTCTAAGCACATTTTATCCCTCCATATCGTACGGCTCGTAATCTTTTCGGAGCGGATAGCCGACCCAGTTCTCCCCTAAAAATATGCGAATGAGTTGCGGATGACCTTCGAAACGAATGCCAAGTAAATCGTACGCTTCGCACTCTGGCCAATTCGCCCCTGGCCAAAGCGGAACGAGGGAATCGATCACCGGATGGTCACGATCAATTTTCACTTTCAACGCAACAGATTGGCGATTTTTATATGAGTACAAGTGCACGTACACTTCCATATGCGTTTGAAAATCCGTTCCGTGCAACTCCGATAAATAATCAAAACTTAGCTGCTCATTATATTTTAAAAACTCAGCCACTTTAAAATATGTATCTTTTTTCACAACGAGTGTCGGTACGTCTTTCGACAAACGATTGATGTAAGCGTTTTCTAACACGTCTTTTCCGAGATGTTGTTCAATCACTTTGACGTATTTGTCGAGATATGGCTGATTTGGTGAAGGTTTTTCCTCTTTTTGTTCAGCGACATCTGCACTTTTTGCTTTTGCTGCTGCTGCGACTTTCGCTTTCGCCGCTGCTGCCGCTTTTGCTTTCGCCGCCGCTGCCGCTTTTTTCTTCGCCAACTCTTCTTCGCTTAATTCGCCTGATTCCAGCGCTTTTTGTTTCGCTAGCGCTGCGGCTTTTGCTTTCGCCGCTGCTGCCGCTTTTTTCTTCGCTAACTCTTCTTCGCTCAAGTCCCCTGTCTCTGCAGCTTTTTGTTTCGC